>DASYVZ010000527.1:0-13809 GCA_035936515.1 Solirubrobacteraceae bacterium
ATCGCCGTGCTCTTGCAGCCCCGCCCAGAATGCAGCGCGCACCGCGTCCGCACCCCAGGCGTTCGGTTCGATGATCTGGCAGTACCAGAGCGTGCGGTTGCGGGGCCGGGCATCGGGCTGCGCGGGGTCGCCGGCCCGCAGCCCGTGGCCGAAAAAGCGCCCGTGGATGTCGGCTACGACGGCCCCGTGTTCACGCGCGACCGCCCGGAGCGCTGCGTTGAGCTCCGCCACGACGTCGACGACGTCGGGCCAGGGAGGGAGCCCCACCCGCCACGTTTCGCCGGTGCCGTCGCTGGGGTCGTAGACCGTGCCGACGACGATCGGGTCCTGTGGCGCGACGAGCGCGTGCAGGCGGTCGAGCACCCGGTCGACGCGCGCGCGGACGCCGCGGACGATTTCGAGCGCCTGGCGCGTGTCGCCGTACGCGCCGAGCACGTCGTTGCCGCCGGCCGTGAGGGTGACGAGGCGCGGCGCCGCACCGGAGGACTCAAGGCGCGGCAGCTGAACATCGAGTACGGACGCCGTCGTCCCGCCGTCGGCGGCGAGCAGCTCGAAGCCGAGCTCAGGACGCGTCGTAGCCAGGTCTTGGCCGCGCCAGTCGGGGAAGTCGTCGTCGCGGTTGCGCGCGAGCAGGCTCGCGCCGCCGCGCCCGGATCCGCCTGCGTACAGATCGATCGAGATCGAGTCGCCTAGCGCCACGTAGATCTCCGGCGCACCGGCCTGGGAGCTCGCCATCAGCACGGAATGCCCCGCCCGGCGCGCCTGCACGCCACAACCCGAAGACAAGCGGATCCGCGGCGCGGCGAGCGATCGACCTTGATCCGCTGCGCGCGCTGAAGGCTGCTACTCGCGCGGACAAGCCGGAAACCCTCCCAACGAAACGGCTGTCACGATGTCTAGGGGGATGCCCGGCCGCGCGTTCCCCGCTGTGCGCCGACCTCCGGCACGGCGTAAGACCAAAGCTGCCGGCGACACCCATGTTCAACGACTACGGGGCGACCGGCGGGTTCGCGGCGAGCGCGTAAATTCGACTGGGGTAGCGGGTGGCGGTGTGAGCGGCGAAGTTCTGAGGCGGGTAAGGCGCGCACAATGCTGAGCGTTGAACGAGACATTCACGGTCCCGGACGCGGATCAGGCCTCAAGCGTCTCGGACGCATCCTACGTTTGGCGGGAGCACGTCTACCACTGGTGCAGGGCGACCGGCGGTCGGTCGGTCGACCGTCGGTGCGTCGATCGAGCCGGGGCTGGGAAAGCCGTGGTAGTCGAGGCGGGCGCCGCTGGTGGTGCGGCACGTTTTGTCGTCTGTCGCGCTGGGGTATCGGGGCGACATCGTGGTGAAGGAGCATCTTGGCGCCGGTTGAGGTTGCCCACGCAACGACTTCCTCCCTCGTTCGCGCGCGAGCGCGGACTGCAGGGATCGCCGCGCTTGGTCGTGCGCTGCCCGAAACCGTTGTCGACAACCAGTGGATCGCGGCGCGGGTCGGCGTCGAGCCCGATTGGATCATCAAGCGCACCGGCATCCGCCAGCGCCGGCGGATCCCCGATGACCAGAGCCTCGCCGATCTCGCCACCGCGGCCGGCCGCCGCGCGCTCGACGGCGCCGGAGTACGTCCGGCGGCTGTCGACGCTGTCCTGGTCGCCACCTCCACCGCCGATGACATCGTCCCACAGGCCGCGCCGACGGTGGCGGGAGCACTTGGCGCGAAGCGCGCGATGGTCTGGGACGTCGGCCTGGGATGCGTGGGCTTCCTCGCGGGGCTGCAGCAGGGCGCGGCGCTGATCGAAAGCGGGCGGGCGAGCACCGTGCTGCTGATCGGCGCAGACGTCATGTCGCGGTACACCGATCACGACGATCGCCAGACGGCCGCGTTGTTCGGCGACGGGGCCGGCGCCGCGGTCCTGGTGCCCGGCGGTACAGGACGGGTCGGCGTGATTCGTCTGGCGACGGAGGCCCAGCGCGAGGTGCTCTTCATCGATCGCGACGAAAGCGTGGTGCGGATGGCGGGCAGCTTCGTGTACCGGCGTGCGATCGACAGCATGGACGAGGCCTGCTGCGAGCTGCTGCGCTGTGCCGGCCTTGTCTTGAGCGACGTCGACCTCGTTGTCGCCCATCAGGCGAATGGGCGGATCATCAGCGCGCTCGGTGAGCGCCTGGGCCTCGAGCCCGAGCGTGTGGCGCACTACGTCACCGAGCTTGGCAACACGTCCGCCGCTTCGATCCCTCTCGCGCTCTCACTCGCGCAGGACGACGGACGGCTTCCGGCCGATGGCCATGTCGTTCTGACGGCGTTCGGCGGAGGCTTCTCGTGGGGTGCAGGACTGCTGACATACGCCACACCAGGAGCCTGAGTGGCCGGCGAACGATCCAACGGCTCAGCAGCACCGCGCGAGCGGTTGTCCGCACTGGACGCGGCGTTTCTCTCGCTTGAGGCTCCGCATGCCCCGATGCACGTCGGGTGGGCCGCGAAGTTCGCGCCGCGCGCCGACGGCTCGCGCCCGAGCTTCGAGGACATCCGCGGGCACATCGCCGGCCGGCTTGGACGCGCGCCGCGCTACCGACAACGACTGGCCGACGTGCCGCTGGGCCTCGGCGATCCGGTATGGGTCGACGACCCCCGGTTCGACATCGCCAACCACGTCCGGAGTGCCGGCCATGGCGACTTCCAGCGGCTCGCCGACGAAGTGCTCTCGACGCCCCTCGAGCACGGTCGGCCGCTGTGGGAACTGTGGATCGCCGAACGGCTCGACGACGACTGCGTCGGTGTCGTCGGCAAGGCGCACCACTGCCTCGTCGACGGCCTCGCGGCCATTGAGCTGATGGCGCTGCTGCTCGACGCGGAACCCGAGCCGGAGCTGGATGGGGAGCCGCAGTGGGCGCCGCAGGCCGGCTCGGGAGCGCTCGAGCTCGCCGCCGACGCCATCCGCCAACAGGCCGAGCAGGCGCTTGAGATGGCGCGGCTTCCGCTCCGTTATGCGCTTAGCCCGACCCGCCTGCTCGACGTTCCGGCGGATGTCTGGCGCACGTCGCGAGCCCTGCTGAACACTGCCGCGCCACTGGCTCCACCAACCCGGCTGAACGGGCCGATGTCGGCACGCCGCCACCTCGCCTTCGAGCGGCGCTCGCTGCAGGACATCAAGACGATCAAGCGCCGCTTCGGCACCACGATCAATGACGTGCTGCTGGCGGCGACCGCGGGCGCACTGCGCAACCTCGCGCGTGAGCGCGGGGAGCCACTGCGCCCGATCAAGGCGCAGGTTCCGGTGAGCGTCGCCGCACCGAACGAGAGATGGGGCAACCGTCTCGCGTTTCTCCACGTCGTGCTGCCGACCCTGGAAGCCGATCCGGTGTGGCGGCTGCGCGACATCCACGTCGCGATGCGCGATCGCAAGCAGGCAGGCGAGCCCGAAACGGTCGACGCCATCTTCAGTGCCGTGTCACGCGCGCCGCGCCAGGTGCGCCGGCTGGCATCGCGAATCCTGGCCAGTCCGCTGCTGTCCAATCTCACCGTGTCGAACATCCCGGGGCCCCAGGTGCCGCTGTTTCTGATGGGCTGCGAAGCCCTGCAGGCGTACCCCGTGGTCCCGCTGACCGACGGGCACGGCGTCTCGATCGGGATGACGACCGTCCAGGACGAAGCGTGCTTCGGCGTCTACGCCCAAGCCGCGCTCGCGGCCGACGCCGACCTGCTCGCGCGCAGCATCGGAGACGATATCGATGCTCTGCTCGCGCGCTCGGAGCTGCCCGGAGCCGTGCCCATCGTCGATTCGGGGGAGACCGCGTGAGCATCCTGCAGCAATCCTCGCGCGACGAGCATGAGCCGTCGCCGCCGATTCGCGGCGACGGGCTGCTGCTGTCAGGTGCCACCGGGTTTCTCGGCACGGAGCTGCTCGCGCGCTACCTGCAGCAAACCGACCGCATGATCTTCGCGATCGTCCGTGCCAACGACGACGCGCACGCAGAGCGCAGGCTGCACGAGACGCTAGAAAGCGCGTTCGGCAGCGCCGCGCGGTTCAGCAGTCGCGTCCGCGCTTTGGCCGGTGACATGACGCTGCCCGGGCTCGGGCTCGATCCCGAAGTCGCGCACGGCGTGGCGCACGCCGTCGACGAGATCGTCCACGGCGCCGCCGCGGTGTCGTTCGATCTCGATCTCGAGCAGGCGCGCGCGATCAACGTGCAAGGCACCCGCGCGATGCTCGAATTCGCGGCGCTGTGTCAGCGCCACGGGGGGCTGCGGCGCTTCACATACATCTCGACGGCGTACGTCGCCGGGCTGCACAAGGGGCGCTTCTACGAAGACGACCTCGACGTCGGCCAGCGCTTTCGCAACGCCTACGAGCAGTCGAAGTTCGAATCTGAGCAGCTGGTTCGCGCGCACGGCGAGCAGCTGCCGATCACCCTCGTGCGGCCGAGCATCATCGTCGGCGACAGCCGGACCGGCTGGACAGCCTCGTTCAACGTCCTGTACTGGCCGACCCGCGCGCTTGCCCGCGGCGCGTTTGCGGTCCTGCCGGCCCGCCGGCGTTCGCCCGTCGACGTCGTATCGGTCGATTACGTTGCCGACGCCGTCCGAGCGCTCGCGGCGATGCCCGACGCCGTAGGGCGCACATTCCACCTGACATCCGGGCGCGACGCTACGAGCATCGGCGAACTGCTCGCGCTTGCCTGCGACGAGCTCCAGGTGAAGGCACCCCCGCTGATCGCTCCCGCGCTGTACCTGCGCGCCCTGGGTCCGCTGCTCGGCCGTCTGCAGCCGCGCCGGCGCGCGTTCCTGCAAGCCGCCGCGACGTATGTCCCCTACTTCGCAGTCCGGGCGCAGTTCGACGACGCCCGCGCCCGCGCGGCGCTCGGCGCACAGCTGCGTCCCAAGCCGCTGGGGGAGTACTACGGGAGGATCATCGACTACGCCCGGCGCACGCGGTGGGGAGCACGACCAATGTCGCGTGCCGCCGCCGCACGCGAGGCGGGGGTCGATCTGGCGCCGGAATTTTCGTTAGTCGCCCCGGCGTCGCGGGCACACGAGGCCCCGGGATGACCGATCAGAGCGGCGACAGCTCGTTGAACGTGGTCGACACGCTGCTGCTACCGCTGCGCCTCCCCGGCCGCGTCGTCGCAGACATCCAGACGCTGACCAACGCCGTCGTCTCGTTGCAGTCGGATGCACAGCAGCATCTGAGCTCCGTCGATGACCGCGCCGGGCAGCTCATCGACGGGCTCGACGACCTGCGCGCGGCGATCGCCAGGATCGAGACCCGGGTCAACAAGCTCGAAGAGGAGCGCATGGACGCGTTCCTGCAAGCGACGAAGCTGCTGCAGGCGACGATCGATCGAATCGACGACCGCGTCGCGCTGCTCGAGTCGCTCGAGGCAACGCTGACCGAGCGCATCGACGCCCTGCGCGAAGACCTCAACGACCGGATGATCGCCGTCAAGGCCGAAGTCGAGGCGATACACCCGCCGATGGAGGAGATGGCCCGCGACGTCGCGAAGATCGACCAGCTTCTGCCCGACCCGAAGGACGGGCCGCTGACCCGGTTGAAGGACACCCTGACGTCCGACTGACCCCGTCGCCGCACGCGCAGGCGCAGCACGCATGTACGACCCGGTGCATCTGGCGGCTGCAATCGCCGGCCTCGCCACCGACCTGGTGCTCGTGACGTGGGACGGTGATCTCGCGCGCGCGGCCGCCCACTCCGCATCGCAGTTGTCCCGAGCTGAACGGGTCCGGGAACGCGGGGTAATGGCGGTCGCGTAACGAATCTAGTGCTCGAACGGACCTCGTTCGAGACAACCGTTACCGGGATGCCCGAGCCTGCCGCCCTCACGCTTGACGATTGCGCGGAACGTCTGACGTGCCTCGCGCGCGTCATCGCCGGTTTCGCCGGTCACAAACGTGACCGCCGATCTAGAGCCCCTGTACTCGTGCTCAGCATCGAAGCCAACGTCGCGCGCCGCATCCGCCGCGCGTCCGGCAGCATCGCCTGAATCGAAAATGCCGTAGCACGTGGTCGCCTCAGACTTCGCGTAGACGACGAGGACAAGGCCCAGGATCACGATGAGGACGACGACACCCAGGACGGCGACGCCCAGGATCTTCATGAGGTTCTTCATCGCACCAAGCGTGGACCAGCGACAGCGAGGGCGCGTCATGTCGTGTGGGCTGTCGCGCGAGGGGAGTGAAGCTGGTGCGGCGGCGGGAGCTCTCCTGAGTGGAGCGCAGTGCGTCGGAGGCGCGGCGTACGTCGCGGAGCCGCATCATGGGGGCGATGTTGACTGCTGCCGCCGTCGCCCTTGCTTTGAGCGCTCAGGCGCCGGTCGTCATCCACGACTCGCGCGAGAACTTCCCGCTGGCGGCGGTGGCGGAGGCGCCGGTGAGCGTTCCCGGCGTACAGCCCGACCGGCGGGCGGCGGTGTATGGCCGCAGCGTGTCTTCGCAGACCGGCGGCACGTGGCTGCAGTACTGGTTCTTTTATCGCGGCCAAGACCAGGATCGCGGGATCGTGCGGACGGGGCGCCATGCCGGCGACTGGGAGATGGTCCAGTACCGCCTTGATGGCGCGGGGCGGCCGGTCGAGGCGGTCTATGCCCAGCACTCCGGCGCGGAGCGCTGCGACTGGGCAGTCGTGGAGCAGCGCGACGGCCACCCCGTCGTCTATTCCGCGCGCGGCTCGCATGCCTCCTATCTGCGCGCGGGCGTCCGCGATCGTACGTTCCCCGATCCCAACGACGAGGCCGATGGTCGCGGAACGGTCGTGCGTCCGCGGGTGGTGCGGGTCACCGCTGATTCGCCGCGCTGGATGCGCTGGTCCGGGCGGTGGGGCGGCGCCCGCGCACGCTGGTGGATTCCTGGCGAGCAGGACTCCCCGTTCGGGCCTGCGCATCAGCTGCAGGGCCGCTGGGCCGACCCCGACGCCTGGGCCGCCGCGGCACGCCCGTGCCGCGCCGAGTGCGACGAGGTCGATGAATGCGACTGGCGCGAGAACGTCCTCGGCGGCGGCGCCGGGGCGGGCGTTGCGGGGATCCTCGGTCTCGTGTGGTGGCGGCGACGCCGGTCACGCGGCTAGCGCGCGTCTCGCAGAGCATGCCGCAACCAGAACGCGCCGAACCGATCTCGCGAACACCCGCCCGCCTACGGGCGCCGCACGCGGTCGACGCGTGTTACAAGTCAGATTCTTTGGGTTGCTGACGGCCGGTGGGAAGGCCGCGGCCATCGCCAACGCCGTGCACGTCGTCGGTGTTCGCGTTGGCGTCGTATGACACGTACTTCGCCAGTGCTACGGCGTAGAGCACGTCGCGTCGCATTCCGAGGCGCTTGGCGAGCTTCTCGGCCTGCTGGAAGAGGTCCTCCGGAATCTCGATCGTGAGCTTCACCGCGGAGCGGGGCATGCCGCCCCGGCTCTTGAGCGAGCCCGACGCCTCGGCCTGGCGTTCGACGTACTCGGTGATCGCCGCCTCGTACAGGTCGTCGAGCTTCTTGCCCGCCGCGTGCGCCGCGTCCGCCGCGACTTGCAGCAGCGGGTCGGGGATACTGACCTTGACGCGTGGCATGACGCCAACCCTATGCGACGAGCCTGCGCTCGCGCGCAATTCCCCGACTGCTGGTTCCGCCTCTCGGCTGCTGCTACTCCCACTCCAGCGCACCTGAAGCCAGCATCGCGAGGCGTTCGGTGGTCCGGCCGACCGATGTCCTGCTACGACGCTGACGGCAGCGCGTCGAGGCCGGTTTGGAAGATGCCGCGTACGAGTTCGGTGGCTTCGGCGTCTGAGATGCCGGCGGCGTCGAATGTGGCGTCCCACTGCACGACGCACGCCGCGTCTTCCTCGTCGCGAACGCGGATCGTCCCGATCAGGTTCTCTACCGGCAGCGGGCTTTCGTCGATGCGATAGGTGTGATGGCGCTCTCCCTGCTCGAGGATGGTTTCTGAGACTCTCGCTCCGTCGGGCAGCGTGTCGATTCTTGTCTTGCCGTCGTCTGTCATCTCAGTGGCTTGGATCGCCGGGTGCCACTGGTAGATGTCGGCCGGATCGCCGATTTGCTCCCACATCTCGGTGCCGGAGACTTCATAGCGCTTCGAGACGCTCACCTCAGCCATCTGGACCTCCCGTCTCTCGACCGCAGCGAACCCTGCGGTCCTGTCGTGCTCAACACTCCCACAAGCCGTTGCGCTCTGCCAGTTCACAAACCGCTTCCAGTTCCTACGCCTGAAGGGGATTGCAAGTGCGGCCGGCCGAGGCTAACGTAGCGCCAGGCGCGCCACGACGGGCGCCCGCGACCGGCGGGCGACGTGATGCAGGCTGCACCGAGTATGGAACCCGACGTCGATCCCTCGTACATCATGCAGGTCGGGATGGGCTTCTGGCCCTCGAAGACGCTGCTGTCAGCCGTAGAGCTGGAGCTCTTCACGCAGCTCGGCTCGGATTCCATGACCGGTGAGCAGCTCCGCGCACGGCTTGGCTTGCACCCGCGAGCGATCTATGACTTTCTAGACGCGCTCGTCGCGCTGCGCCTGTTGGAACGCGACGGCGACGGCACCGACGGCCGCTATCGCAACACCACGCAGACCGCTGCCTTTCTCGACAAGCGCAGCCCCACGTACATCGGCGGCATCCTCGAGATGTGCAACGCCCGGCTGTATCACTTCTGGGGCGATCTGAGCGAGGCGCTGCAGACGGGCAAGCCGCAGAACGAAATCAAGCACACCGGCAGGCCGATGTTCGAAGAGCTCTACAGCGACCCCTCGCGCTTGGAGCAGTTCATGGAGGCGATGCAGGGCATCTCGCTTGGCAACTTCCACGCCCTGGCCGAGAAGGTCGACTTCACCAAGTACGAGACCGTCTGCGATGTCGGCGGCGCGACCGGGCAGCTGTGCAGGGTCCTCGCCACGCGCCATCCGCATCTTCGCTGCACGACCTTTGACCTGCCGGTCGTCGCGCCGATCGCCGACCGTGCGATCGCGGCGGCGGGATTGACCGACCGTGTCGCTGTCGCATCGGGCGACTTCCTCGCCGACCCATTGCCCCGCGCGGACGTCATCACGATGGGTCTGATCCTGCACGACTGGAACCTCGAGCGCAAAAAGCAGCTGATCAGCTCCGCATACGACGCGCTCGCCGAAGGAGGCGCGCTGGTCATCATCGAGAACCTCATCGACGACGCTCGCCGCGAGAACGCGTTCGGGCTGATGATGTCGCTGAACATGCTCATCGAGTTCGGCGACGCGTTTGACTTCACCGGCAGCGACTTCGAAGGCTGGTGTCGGGAGGCCGGCTTCCGCGACGTCGAGATCCTGCCGCTCGCCGGCCCCGCAAGCGCCGCGATCGCCTACAAGTAGGGCAAGCACACCCAGGTCGCGCTAGGAGCCAAGGTACTGGCGCTCGAGCGCTCGACCGACCCCGCGGCTACGAGTAACGCGCGCCAGCAGCATCAATGGTTGCTCTAGGAGCCTGTAGATGCCCGGGAGTCGCATCTCCGACCACTCCAGCAACACAGCGGTATGCATCGGATTCTTGGAACCGCCTTCTTGTTGGTGAGTCCATTGGCTGCCAGTGCGTAGCCGACTCGCAGCGACTTCTGGGAAGCCCTCGTGGCCGAGGAGAAGGGGCTGCATGGGCTCCTTTCAGAGGTCGAACCCGCCGCCGCCAGGCGGCGTCGGCAGTCGAGCCGCGCACCGCGAAGGATGCTGAGGGCGATGATCGGGATCTCCCGCCAGGGAACCGCAACCGTGACGCCGCCGAGAGAGTGGGTGGCGACCCGGTCTCTATCGGACTCGGTGATGGATGGGTGCGAAGCTCACGAGCCCGTGCCTATGCGGCGGATGGTTCGGCGGCGAGCTGCGGCAGGTCCTTGATGAGCTCGAAGCCCGCCCGGTCGACGCTCCGGCTGGTGTTCGACATGAGGATGGCGGCTGTACGCGGCTCGGGCGCGAAGCCGGCAAAGCTTCGAAACCCCCATGTACCGCCGTTGTGCCAGACGACCTTCGGTGCGCGCGGCGCGCTGAAGATCATCCAGCAGAGCCCTATCTCCAAGCGCTTGCGGATGCGTGCCTGTGGCTGTTGCGCGAGTACGAGCGCAGGGCCGGGGGACTGGGCCGGCGGCGACAGGCAGGCGGTCAGGAACCGCAGCATGTCGTCGGCGTTGGAGCGAAGACTGCCAGCCGCAGGCATGAAATCCTGCAGTGGTGGGCGCGGGTGGCCGCGCCGCGAGTGACCGCCGATCAGCTTGCCGGGCCCCTCGGGGCCGACCGCGATGGCCGTCGCGCTCATTCCGAGTGGAATGAGGATGCGTTCTCGCAGCAGATCTTCATAGGAGCTCCCGGCGCGCGCCGCGAGCGCATCGCCGAGCAAGCCGACTCCCATGCTGGAGTAACGAATGCCTTCGCCAGGCGTGCGGCGCGGGGACTCGCAGCTCACCAGACGCGCGTACTCAGCATCAGTCACTGCGGCCCAGGGGTCCTTCCTGCGCAGCCCGAGCATGTACGCCAGCTCACGGCGACCCATCTTCCTTGGCGTGTTGGGCAGCGCACTGCGGTGCGTCGCCAACTCGAGCAGCGTCGGCTCGCGGTGGCGCCACGCCGGTCGAGGCGCCGGAACATACGCCGACAGTGAGTCCTCGAGGGAGACCTCGCCGCGCAGGTGCATATCCGCAAGCAGCACGCCTGTGAACACCTTCGTGATCGAGCCGATCTCGAACAGCGTGAACGCATCAGGCTGCTTACCATCGACCGACCACCCGCCAAAGACGCGCTCTCCGTCGCGGGCGATCGCCGCAGATAATGCCCGGTGACCGCGGCGTCCTAGCTTCTCAAGTCGCGACTCGAGTTGCTCGCGCACGACACAACCCTACGCGTCAGGCAGCAGGTCAACGGCGATTGCGGCGAGAATCGTTCGATGGAGCCATGGCTGTTCGCCACCGAGCGCCTCGCCGTGAGACCGAAGACGCTCGCCGACGCCGAGGAGCTCCACCCCGTCTACGGCGACGGCGACGTCATGCGGTTCTGCGGTGGCGGCTTTGCCACGCTGCGAGAGACCCGCGATTTTGTCGCCTTTCATGTGCGTCACCAGGAGACGCACGGCTTCAGCATGTGGGCCCTCCTTGAGCGCAGCACGCGAACGCTCGCGGGTGATGTCGGATTTCTGGCTCACGAAGACGGCATCGAGAGCGGCTGGCATCTGCACCGCAACGCGTGGGGCCAGGGATACGCAACGGAGGCCGCCCGCGCCTGTCTTGCCTACGGCTTCGACCAGTTCGGCTTCGCGCGGGTTTCCGCCTTCACGGAGTCCGCTAACACGCGTTCGCTCCGGGTCATCGAGAAGCTTGGCATGCGCTTTGTCGGTGGTGGGGCCGACGGGGTGCCCGCTTGGCTCGAGTACGTCATGGATCAACCCTTCGACGCCCCTCAGCCGGACGAGCGAGCTTGAGCCAGGGATGTGCCCGCCACCGTTGTTCGCGCCGGCGAGCGGCGGGACGATGGGTGAGGCAGCTGCCGAGGGTAAGCGCTGACGCAGAACGCCCGCAGCGACACGCGCCGGCGAAGAAGGCAGACTGACTCGCTCCCTTCGATGCTCGCATCACACGAATCCACCGTCCCGCCTTCGACGGCCGCGCCGTCCCCCACCGAGTCACCGTCTCGGCGCATGCTCGTCGCCGGCCCGGCGGTGGCGGTCGTGTCGATGCTCGCCGCGCTGCTCACGACCGATGCGGCTGGGCTGCCGCTGCGCGACCCCGATCACGTCGCCGGGCGACGACTGCTGCTGGTCCTCGGCCTTGTCGCGGTGCTCGTCGCGCTCGACGTGTTCGCACGTGCAAGTCGGCGATCGGGGACGCTGCGGCCGTCACTGGACGCGATACGGCGCGTCCGGCGTGAGCGCTGGACGCAGGGCCGCAGCGTCGCGGTCGGCACCGCTCTCGTCAGCTTCTATCTGACCTACCTGGCGTATCGCAACCTCAAGAGCGTGGTCCCGGTGCTGCGCCCCAGCGACCTCTTCGACCGCCAGCTGGCCGATCTCGATCGCGCCCTATTCGGCGGCCACGATCCCGCGGTGCTGCTCCATGACCTCCTCGGCACGGGACTGGCGGCGCACGTGCTGTCGGGCGGATACATGCTCTTCTTCGCCTTCATCCCGGTGACGCTCGCCGTCGGCCTCGTCTTCTCGCGCGACCTGGGAGCAGGGCTGTTCTACACGACGGCGCAGTCGATCAACTGGTTGCTCGGCGCGGGGAGCTACTTTCTGTTGCCCTCGCTGGGGCCGGTCTACGCTGAACCGGAGGCGTTCGCGCGCCTGCCGGTCTCCGGCGTCACACAACTGCAGGATCTTCTGCTCGACCAACGGCTGGAGTTCCTACGCGACCCGGCAGCCGGCACCGCCCAGAGCATCGCCGCGTTCTCCTCGCTGCACGTCTCGATCTTCTTCACCGCGGTGCTGGTGGTCCATCTGCTGGGGCTCGGAAGGCGCGTCAAGATCGCCGCGTGGCTCCTGCTCGGCGTGACCATCGTGTCCACCATCTACCTCGGGTGGCACTACGTCCTCGACGACATCGGCGGGCTGATCCTCGGTGCGATGTCAGTGGCACTGGCTTGTGTCCTGACGGGCTTCAAGCCGCGCACCGGTCGACGACGGCTCCACACGGCGCGCACGGATCGACCACGAATCCTCAAGCCGCACCGATCGCAGGTGGCGGTCCGACTGCGGCCGTCGCCACGCTCCGCTTCGTGGCGCGACGTACTGGCGGGTCCGCTCGTGGCCGTCGTCACCGTGCTCGCGGCGCTGCTGGCGACCCGGGCGGTGGGACTGCCGCTGCGCGACCCCGACCACGTCGCCGCGCTGTACCTCGCCCTCGTGGGCTTCGGGACGCTGGTGCTCGTGGGGCTCGACATCGTGGTCCGCGCCGCTCACCGGTCGGGCGCCTTTCCGCCTTCGCGAGCCGCGCTGCGACTCGTTCGGCGCGAGCGCTGGACGCTGCGCGCCGGAGTGGCCGCCGGCACCGCACTGGTGGGCTTCTACGCGACGTATCTGGCCTATCGCAACCTCAAGAGCGTCGTCCCCCTGCTCAGGCCCAACGACCTCTTCGATCACCAGCTCGCCACTCTTGATCGCGACCTCTTCGGCGGCAGCGACCCCGCGGCGCTGCTGCACACCTTGCTGGGCACGGGCCTGACGACGCACGTCCTGTCCACCGCCTACGTGGCCTTCATCGTCTTCCTGCCGCTGACGATCGGCCTGGCCCTCGTCTTCTCCCGCGACCTCCAGTCAGCCCTCTTCTACACGACCGCCCAGTCGATCAACTGGGTGTTGGGCATCGCGAGCTACTTTCTGCTGCCCTCGCTGGGCCCGATATACGTCGACCCCGGCGCGTTCGCCGCTCTCCCCGCCTCGGAGGTAACCCATCTGCAGAGCGTGCTGCTCGATCAACGCGTCAAGTTCCTCGACGATCCCGCGACCGGGACGCCGCAGAGCATCGCAGCGTTTGCCTCGCTGCACGTCTCGATGAGCTTCACCGCCGCGCTGGCGGCTCACCTGCTGGGGCTCGGAAGACAGCTCAGGATCGCCTTGTGGATCTGGTTCGCGGTGACGGTGGTGGGCACGATCTACCTCGGCTGGCACTACGTCCTCGACGATGTAGGTGGCGTGTTCCTCGGCGCGATCGCAGTCGCTCTGGCCCGTGCGCTCACCGGCATCGACCTACGTGGCGTGCGCCGATGGCGGCGGGACGCGCAGTCCGGCGTACCGAACAGCGAAGACAAGGCGACGGCGCGGGCGAGGGCGGAGCTCGTCCCGTAAGTCGACGCTGCCGACGAGGAGACGTTCTGAAC
>DASYVZ010000528.1:0-6791 GCA_035936515.1 Solirubrobacteraceae bacterium
GTCGGGCGCTTCGCGGTCCAGCTCGCCTCGCGCGCGGGCGCGCGCGTGACCGCGGTGTCGCGCAATGCCGAGCGCGCGCGGGGCCTGCGCGAGCTCGGAGCGGCGGAGGTCGTCTTCGACCTCTCGGGCGAAACGCAATACGACGCGGTGATCGAGGGCGTCGGCGGCGCGACGCTGGGCGCGGCCATGGGGTTGGTGGCCGGTCGTGGCACCGTGGTGTCGTTTGCCGCCAGCGATCCCGACCCGGCCAGCTTTCCGGCGCGAGCGCTCTTCCGCCGCGCTCCCGGTGCCACGCTGCATGGGCTGTTCGTCTTCGAGGAGATCGAACGCACCGGCACCGGTGGCCGCGATCTCGCGCGCCTCGCGGCGCTCGTCGCCGCCGGCGAGCTGGACCCGCAGATCGATCTCGAGGCGTCGTGGCGCGACCCGGGTCCGGCGATCGCCGCCCTGCTGGAGCGGCGGATCGCGGGCAAGGCCGTCCTGCACGTGGACTGACGCACGACGAGGCTACGGCGCGGCGTTCACCAACCGCCGTCGTCGCCGCGGCGGACGGCTGCCTGCGCCGCGGCCACACGCGCGATCGGCACGCGAAACGGTGAACAGGAGACGTAGTTCAGGCCCGAGTTGTGAAAGAAGTCGATCGAGTCGGGGTCGCCACCGTGCTCGCCGCAGACGCCGAGCTTCAGCTCGGGCTTGGCCTTGCGCCCCAGCCGGGCGCCCATCCGCACGAGCTGCCCGACCCCGGGCGTGTCGATGGTCTCGAACGGTGAGCGGTCGAAGACCTTGTTCTCGATGTACGGGGCGAGGATCTTGCCCTCGATGTCGTCGCGGCTGAACCCGAGCGCCGTCTGGGTGAGGTCGTTCGTGCCGAAGGAGAAGAAGTCGGCGTGCGTGGCGATCGTGTCGGCGAGAAAGCACGCGCGCGGCAGCTCGATCATCGTGCCGAAGAGGAAGTGCTCGCGCGCGACGCCCTCCTGTTGGGCGACGCGGAGGATCAGCTCCTCGATGATCTCCAGCTCGCGCTCGTAGTCGATCAGCGGAACCATGACCTCCAGGCTCGGAGGATGGCCGAGGCGCTCGGTCACCGCACGCTGCGCGCGCATGATCGCGCGGACCTGCATCTCGTAGATCTCCGGGTGCAGGATCGCCAGACGACAGCCTCGTGTGCCGAGCATCGGGTTGACCTCGTGCAGCGCCTCGGCGCGAGGGTCGTCCTCGTCGTGCAGCAGAAACTCGTGCAGCGGCGGGTCGAGCAGACGGATCGTCACCGGCAGCCCGTCCATCGCCTCGAGGATGTGCTCGAAATCCTGCTGCTGCAGCGGCAGGAGCTCGTGGAGCGCCGCGCGCCGATCCTCGATCGTGTCCGAGAGGATCATCTCGCGCATCTTGGGCTGGCGGTCGGCCGCCATGAACATGTGCTCCGTGCGGCACAGCCCGATGCCCGCGGCGCCGAACTCGCGCGCCTTGCGCGCGTCCTCGGGAGTGTCGGCGTTCGCGCGCACGCCGAGCCGGCGCAACTCGTCGCTCCACTCGAGCACGCGCTCGAAGTGCTCGTCCATCTGCGGCTCGACGAGCGGCACGTCGTCGATCGTGATCTGGCCGGTCGTCCCGTCGATCGAGATGCAGTCGCCCTCGCACAGCAGCGTGTCGCCGACGCGCAGCTGCTTGGCGCCGAGGTCGATGTCGAGGCTGCTGGCGCCCGTGACGGCCGGCCGCCCCATGCCGCGGGCGACCAGCGCGGCGTGGCTGGCCTTGCCGCCCTCGGCGGTGAGGATTCCGCGCGCGGCGTCGAAGCCGGCGACGTCCTCGGCCTCGGTGAACGGGCGCACGAGGATCACGTTGCGACCGTCGGCCGCGGCGGCGACCGCGTCGGGGGCGCTGAAGACGATCTCACCCTTCGCCGCGCCGGGCGACGCCGCGACGCCCTTGGCGAGAACCGCGTACTCGACGGTCGGGTCGAACGTCGGGTGCAGCAGGGCGTCGAGCTTCTCGCAGTCGATCGTCGCGATCGCCTCGGCCTTCGTCAGCAGCCCCTCCTCGACGCCGTCGCAGGCAAAGCGCACCGCGGCCTGGGCGGGACGCTTGGCGTTGCGCGTCTGCAGCATGTACAGGCGCCCCTCCTCGATGGTGAACTCCGTGTCCTGCATGTCCTTGTAGTGCGCCTCGAGGGTGCGCAGGATCTCCATCAGGGTGGCGTGCGACTCGGGCATGACGTCGCGCAGCTCGGCGATGTCCTGCGTGTTGCGCACGCCTGACACGACGTCTTCACCCTGCGCGTTGACCAGGAAGTCTCCCGAGGGCTCGGGCTGCCCGGTCACCTCGTCGCGGCTGAACGCCACGCCGGAACCGGAGGTCTCGCCCTTGTTGCCGAACACCATCTGCTGGACGTTGACCGCGGTGCCCCAGTCGTCGGGGATGCGGTTCAGGCGCCGGTAGGTGACGGCACGATCGCCGGTCCACGAGTCGAAGACCGCGCGGATCGCCTGCTCGAGCTGGTCGCGCGGCTCCTGCGGGAAGTCCTCGCCGGTCGCGCCCTTGAAGATCTCGCGGAAGCGCGCGGTGAGCGCCTGGAGCGCGGCGACGTCGAGCTCGGTGTCCAGCCTGACGGCGTGCTCCTGCTTGGCCTCCCTGATCGCCCGCTCGAAATGCTCGCCGGAGATGCTGCGCACGACACCCCCGAACATCTGCACGAAGCGCCGGTATGAGTCCCACGCGAAGCGCGCGTTGCCGGTCTTCTTGATCAGGCCCTCCACCGAGCGGTCGTTGAGACCGAGGTTGAGGACCGTGTCGAGCATGCCGGGCATCGACTCGCGGGCGCCGCTTCGCACCGAGACGAGCAGCGGGTCGTCGGGGTCGCCGAGCGTCTTGCCTGCGGCGGCCTCCAGACGGGCGAGCGCCTCGTCGACCTGCGCGTCCATCCCCTCGGGCAGCGACTGGCCCTGCTCCATGTACGAGACGCAGGCCTGCGTCGTGATCGTGAAGCCCGCGGGGACGCGATCGGCGCCCAGGATCCGGGTCATCTCGGCGACGTTCGCGCCCTTCCCGCCGAGGAGGTTGCGCATCTCCTTGAAGCCCTCGGCGAAGTTGTAGACCCACTTCGTATCGGCTGGAGCGACTCCCATGCCGCGCGATCCTATAGCCGCCGGTCGGCGCCGGGGAACGCTGCGCGCCAGCGGACCTGGGCGTGGTGCTCGACGGTTTCGGCGATCGCGCGCTCCGCCTGGCGCAGCGCGAGCTCGCCGGCCGCGGGGACTTCGGCCAGCGGCGCACCGAGCGCGCCGGTCATGAACGTGTGCGCCTCCTCGCCGAGCGCGAACCCCGTCGCCTCGCACGCGCTGCAGACGACGCCGCCGGCGGCGCCCGAGAACGCGGACAGGTGGTCGCCTTCGCCGCATGACGCGCAGGCTGCGAGCTGCGGCGCAAGCCCCGCGGCGAGCAGCAGCTTGAGGCGAAAGGCGAGCTGGTTTTCGTGCGTCGCCTGCTGCGGATGCGCATCGAGCAGCGCCAGCTCGTTGCACAGCAGCGCGAATACGCCAGGATGCGGATCGGTCGTCTCGAAGAGGCGCGCGATCGCGTCGCAGGCGCGGGCCGCGCTGTCGAGCGCGGGACCGTGCTCCCGGAGGCGCGAGTGCCCTGTGATGGTGTCCGCGCTCGTGACCGTGAGCAGCTCGCTGCGACCTTCGTACAGCACCATTTGCAGGCGAAAGTAGGGTTCCAGGCGCCCGCCGAACCGGCTCTTGGCGCGGCGTACCCCCTTTGCGATCGCCGCCATCCGCCCGCGCTGCCGGGTGTAGAGATGGAGGATGCGGTCGGCCTCGCCGTAGCGCAGGGTGCGCAGGACGATCGCTTCGGTCTTCACGGAGCCGGGCACTAGACTTTCCAGGTCATGCGAACCATGCAGATCTACACGAAAGACGGCTGCGGGTTCAGCGCTTCGCTGCGGGAGTTGCTCGAGGAGCGCAACATTCCGTACGAGGAGACGCTGATCACCCTCGATTCGCCCGAACACCACGCGCTCGGCGAGCGCGCCGGCTCGATGAAGCTGCCGCAGGCGTTCATCGGCGTCATCCCCCTCGGCAGCGCCCAAGAGGTACAGGCGGCCGCCGTCAACGGCATGCTCGACGACCTGCTCGTCGACTGAAGATGCGCCCGGTCACCGTCTACAGCGACGAGATCTGCACCCTGTGCCATTCGGTGGAGAACCTGCTCAACGTCCGTGAGATCCCATACGAGAAGGTCATGGTGCAGGAAGGAACGGACGCCTACGACGAGCTCGTGCAGCGCACCGGCATGAAGTCGCTGCCGCAGGTCTTCATCGGCAACATGCTGCTCGGCGGCTACCTGGAGACGCTCGCCGCCGACCAGGCGGGGATGCTCGCCGACCTGCTCGTCGATTGATCGTCGGCGGGCCTCGTCTGACCGCCGTTGCGGCTCCGGGCTCCACCGGCCGCGCACTACCCTTCTGAAGCCATGCGCGACGTCATCGTCTACACGACGGAGTCCTGCTCGTTCTGCACGCGCGTGAAGATGCTCCTGCGCTCGCAGGACATCGACTTCGAGGAGGTCAACCTCGCCGGTGATCCCGAGGGCGTCATCGCGCTCGCCGAGAAGACCGGCATGATGACGCTGCCGCAGGTGACGGTCGGCGGGATCCTCGTCGGCGGATACGACGAGACGGCGCGCGCCGCGTCGTCCGGGATGCTCGCGGACCTGCTGGCCGACTGACTCCGGCGGCCTCGCCGGCTCTCGCGCTGCGGGGGAGGACCGCCGTCTCGCGCCAGCCAGCGCTACGCCAGAAGCGCGCGGAGTATCTGCGCCTCGGCCTAGCGCGTGCGCCGGAGCCGCGGGCGCGTCTGGCAGGACTCGCAGGCGTAGGTGCCCCGCCCCGCCGCGACGAACTTGCGCACCGGCGTGCCGCAGACGGTGCAGGGCTCGCCCTCGCGGCTGTGGACGAGAAACTCGTTCTGGAAGGCGCCCTTGACCCCGTCGGGATGGCGGAAGTCGTCGATAGACGCCCCGCCGGCACCGATACCGGCCTCGAGCGACGCGACGATCGCATCGCGCAGTGCCGCCACCTGCGGGCGCTTCAGCACGCCCGCGCGGCGCAGTGGGTGGATGCGGGCGCGAAAGAGCGCCTCGTTGGCGTAGATGTTGCCGACGCCCGCCACCCGCCGCTGGTCGAGCAGCAGTGCCTTGATCGGCGTGCGCCGCTTGCGCGTCTGCAGATACAGGTGCTCCGTCGTGAACTCCGAGCTCAGCGGCTCGATGCCGAGGCGCGCGTCGAGGAACTCCTCGAGGTCGCGATACCCGAGCGCTAGCTCACCGGTGCCGAAGCGGCGCGGGTCGCAGAAGCTGACGACGTGGCCGCCCTGCATCCCGGAGTCGCCGGAGTCGGCGGAGCCGACGGACGGCGGATCGTCGAGCACGAGGCGCACACGCGTATAGAGGGTCTCCTCCGGCGCGTCGTAGAGCATCGTGCCCGTCATGCGCAGGTGCATGAGCAGGTAGACCTCGTCCTCAGCCTCCCAGATGAGGTACTTGCCGCGCCGCGAGAGGCGCTCGATCGTGCGGCCCTCGAGCGCGTCCTTGAGCTCCTGCGGGTGGACGGGCTGACACCACTTCGCGTCGCGGACGTCAACCGCACGCAGGATCCGCCCCTCGACAAGCGGCGCGAGCCGACGGCGGATCGTCTCGACCTCGGGGAGCTCGGGCATCGCTGCCCTGAGCCTAGCCTCGGGCGAGTCCTCCACGTAGACGGGCAAGGCCCCGCGAGCGCGCGCTCTGCCAGAGCTGGCGCGCCCGGTTGAGATGATCGCGGGCGGCGCCCTCAGGGCGAGCCGGCCGCCGGCTTGCTGAGCCGCAGCGAGCGCGTCATCGGGCCGAAGGCCTGCTCGTCGACGCGCGCGAACTCGCGCGGCGGGGCGAAGGCGTCCATCACGACCTCCGCCCCATGCCCGTAGGCGTGCAGCGAGCGCATCGAGCGCTGGATCGACCCGTTCACGAGGTTGGTACCCGTGCCTACGACCTCGACGCCGCGGAAGCCGGGCTTCAACACCAGCCGGGTCGAGGTGAGCTTGAACGTGGGGTCGCGGCTCTCGATCTGCGCGACGAGCGCCTGCCGCGCGGCATCGAGCTGATCGCGCGTCTCGGGCAGCGGCTCGGTTCGCTCGTAGCGCCAGATCCCAACCTGTGCGTCGCCGATCGCTACCGTCGCCAGCTGCGGCTCCTGGCCCTCCACCACGCGCCAGTTCGTCGGCGCGCGGAACCGAACGCCTTCGGACTTGAAGACCGTGTCGCGGAAACCGTTCGGCGCCGAGATCAGGCCGAGCTCGGGAGCCGGCCGGCGGTCGTTGCCGCAGCCGGCGAGCAGGACGGTGGCGCCGGCGACGAGCGTGAGCAGGATGCGGCGCACCCGCTCATTGTCTCAACTACCCGGCGACGAGCCGCCGGCCCCGCCAGCGCCCACGCCCGCACGCGGGTGCGCGCGGAAGTAGACGTCCTTCAGGCGGTCGGCCGACAGGTGCGTGTAGATCTGCGTCGTCGCCACATCTGCGTGGCCGAGCATCTCCTGTAACGAGCGCAGGTCGCAGCCGCCGGCCAGCAGGTGCGTCGCGAACGTGTGGCGCAAGGTGTGCGGGCTCATCCGTCCCGCCAGCCCGGCGCTCGCCGCGTGGCGCTGGACGATCTTGTACAGGCCCTGCCGCGTGAGGCCGGTGCCACGGTGGTTGACGAACAGGTGGCGCTCCTCGCGCAGGCCGACGAGCTTCGGGCGCCCTTGCTCGAGGTACGCG
>DASYVZ010000529.1:0-4691 GCA_035936515.1 Solirubrobacteraceae bacterium
CGCGAACACCTGCCGGCGCCCGTAGGGCGAGCGCACGAGCACCGTCGGCTGCGGCGAGTCGCGCTTCGCGCGCAGGACCCAGCGGTCGGCGAGCAGGACCACGCCGTCGCCCATCGTCACGCGCAGATCCTGCTCGCAGACGACGTCCTCGCTCTGCGCGCGCGGCAGCCGGGCGATGCGCGCCAGCACGGCGCTGGCGAGGCTCATCGGTCGCGGGTGCCGGCGCCGGGAGGGAGGTCGGCCATCACGCGCCTACAGCCGCCTGCCGCGGTTGTGCTCCGACGCCGCTTCGCGCAGCCCTTCGCCGTGCGCGGGGCGCAGCGTCGCCGTCACATGGCGCCAATAGCGGCGCGGGTCGTGCCCCGGCAGCGCCATCGCCGCGACCGACCGCACCGCGTAGGTGAACGCGGTCAGCCACCGCACCGTCCAGGCCTCGGCCGCCGTGTGGTGCTTGCGCATGTAGCGGTCGCGGTTGCGCGACAGCTCGACGATGCGCCGCTCGGGCACCGCGCCGGTCGAGAGCTGCTCGTGGTGGATCGCCACGGCGCCGGGGACGTAGAGGGTGTGCCAGCCGGCGTCGCGCAGGCGCCTGCAGAAGTCGACCTCGTCGGAGTAGACGAAGAAGGCAGGGTCGAACCAGCCGATCTGCTCGGCCGCGTCACGGCGCACGAGCAGCGCGGCCGACTGGGCCCAGTCGACCTCGCGCACGTCGGCGCCGCGGCTCTGCACGGTGTAGCGGCGATGCAGAAACAACGCGCCGACGAGCGCGGTGACCGGGGTCGGAAACCGCCACGCGGAAGGCTGCTGCCTGCCATCGGGGCGCAGCAGGCGCGCGCCCGCGGCGCCCGCACGGGGGTGGGCGTCCAGCGCCTCGCGCAGCGCCTGGGTCGCGCCCGGCAGGAGCTCTGAGTCCTCGTTGAGCAGCAGGCACAGCCGCCCGCGTGCGAGCTGCAGCAGCGCCGAGTCGTTCTCGCCCTTGCCGCGGCGACGGTCGAGCGCGATGAGCTCGTCGGTCGCCGGATGCTGGCGCGCCGCCATCGCCGAGCCGTCGCGCGAGGCGTTGTCGAGCACGAGCACCTCGGTGTCGAGGTCCAGCGCCGCCTGCTCGGCTGCGATCGCGTTCAGGCAGCGCAGCAGCAGCTCTCGCCCCTCGGTGTTGACGACGCAGTAGGACACCTCGACGCGCATTGCGCGACCACGTTATTGACCGCCCCGTAGTCTCGTCGCGTGCGCGTGGACGTCGTCGACCCCTCGGCCTTCACGCCGCCCTACGACCACGCGCTGTGCGCCGCGCTGGCGCGCGCCGGCGCCGACGTCCGCCTGCAGACGAGCCGCTTCGGCTACGGCCCGGTCCCGGCGGCCGAGGGCTACGCGCGCGTGGAGCGCTTCTACCGTCGCGCGGCGGCGGGCGCGGCCACCGGCTCGCGCGCGCGCTTTGCGGCGAAGCTCGCCCAGCACGTGCCCGACATGGTCGCCTATCGCCGCGCGGCCGCGGCGGCCGCCATCGTGCACTTCCAGTGGCTGACGGTGCAGCCCGTCGACGTCCACCTGCTGCCGCGCGCGCGGCCGGTGGTGCTGACCGCGCACGACGTGCTGCCGCGGGAGCCGCGGCGCGGGCAGCTCGCCGCGCAGCGCCGCCTGTACGAGCGGGTCGACGCGATCGTCGTGCACTCCGAGCACGGCCGTGCCCGCCTCGTCGACGCGCTCGACATCCCGGCGCGCAAGGTGTCGGTCATCCCGCACGGCGCGTTCACGCACCTGCTCGCCGTCGCGGACGCACAAGCGCTGCCCGCGGAGCTCGCCGCCGTCGACAAGCCGGTCGTCCTGTTCTTCGGGCTGCTGCGGCCCTACAAGGGGCTCGACGTGCTGCTCGACGCCTGGCGCGCCGCTGAGCTCGACGCGGAGCTGTGGATCGTCGGCATGCCGCGGATGGACGTCGCGCCGCTGCGCGCTGCGGCGCCGCCCGGCGTGCGCTGGGTGCCGCGCTTCGTGCCCGACGGCGAGATCGCCGCGTACTTCCGCCGCGCCGATCTCGTCGTGCTGCCCTACCGCGAGATCGACCAGTCCGGCGTGCTGTTCACCGCACTCGCCTTCGGGGCGCCGCTCGTGCTGAGCGCTGTCGGCGGGTTCTCCGAGGTCGCCGCCGATGGCGCCGCCGCGCTCGTCGCGCCGGGTGACCCCGGCGCACTCGCCGACGAGCTGGCGCGCCTGCTCGGCGACGACGACGCGCGCGCCGCCCTCGCCGCCGGCGCCCGCTCGGCGGCGTCCGGCCGCTATTGCTGGGATGCGATCGCGTCGGCGCACCTCGCGCTGTACGAGACGCTGCGGTGAACTCCGAGACAATGCGCTGGTGCTGGCATGGGAGATCGTCTTCTGGTCGTGCGTGGCCCTGCTCGTCTACGCGCAGGTCGGCTACCCGCTGCTGCTCGCCGCGCTCGCGCGCCTGCGCCGCACCCGCACTCCGGCGCCGGCGTTGGACGAGCTGCCGACGGTCAGCCTGATCGTCGCCGCCTACGACGAGGCCACTGTGATCGCGGCCAAGGTCGCCAACGCGCTCGCGCTGGACTACCCGCCGGAGCGCCTGGAGGTCGTCGTGGCCAGCGACGGGTCGACCGACGCGACGGTGCTCGAGGCCCGTCGTGCCGGTGCGCACCGGGTGCTCGACCTCGAGCGCGGCGGCAAGATCCGCGCCCAGGACGCGGCGGTCAAGCGCTCGCGCGCCGACGTCGTCGCGTTCTCGGACGCCAACAGCATCTGGGAGGCCGACGCGCTGCGCGAGCTCGTCGGCGCGTTCGCCGACGCGCGGGTCGGCTACGCCTGCGGGCAGGTCCGCTTCGTCAACGACGGCGACGGGACCAACCAGGAGGGCCTGTACTGGCGCTACGAGATGGCGCTGCGCGCGCTCGAGTCGCGCCTGCTGTCGGTGACCGCCGGCAACGGCGCGATCTACGCCACGCGGCGTGAGGCCTATATCGAGGTCGACCCGATCATGGGCCACGATCTGTCGTTTCCGTTCAACATGGTCAAGCGCGGCTGGCGGGCGGTATACGCGCCGCAGGCCCGCGCGACCGAGAAGATGGTGCCCTCGATCGAGGGGGAGTTCGCGCGCAAGCGGCGGATGATGAGCCACGCCTGGCCGATCGTGTTCCGCGGCGGGCTGCTGTCGCCGCGCGGCTACCCACCGCTGTACGCCCTCATGATCGCCTCGCACCGCGTGCTGCGCTACGCGGCGCCGTTCCTGCACGTCGGGGCGCTCGTGGCGAGCTTCGTGCTGGGCGCGACGAGCGCGTTCTACGCCGTCGCGCTGGCGCTGCAGCTCGCGCTGATCCTCGCCGCGATGCTCGGGCGCATCGTCCCGCTGCGCCCGCTGCTCGTCGCCCGCTACTACGTGCTGAGCACCGCCTCCGTCGCGGCAGGGCTGTGGGACTGGCTGCGCCATGGCACGCCGGCGGGCTGGGAGCCGGCGGAGGGCACGCGCTAGTGCTCCCCGCGGCAAGTCCTGACGGAGCAACCGCCGGGATGCTGCGGCGTGCGTTCGACATCGTGGTCGCCGCGACGGCGCTGGTCGTCGCTTCTCCGGCGCTGCTGCTCGCGATCGTGGCGGTGAAGGTCGAGTCGCGCGGCGGCGCCTTCTACCGCCAGCGTCGCGTGGGCCTGCACGGCCGCGAGTTCGACGTGCTCAAGCTGCGCACGATGGTGCAGGGCGCCGAGCACCTCGGCGCAGGCATGGCGGTGAACACCGGCGACGAGCGCATCACGCGCGTCGGGAAGGTCCTGCGCCGCACGTCGCTCGACGAGCTGCCCAACCTCGTCAACGTGCTCAAGGGCGAGATGGCGATCGTCGGCCCGCGGCCGACGCTTCCGTCGCAGGTCGCGCAGTACACCGAGCGTGAGCGCGGTCGCCTGGCGGTGCGTCCCGGGATCACCGGCTGGGCTCAGGTCAACGGCCGCGCGTCGCTGCCCTGGAGCGAGCGCATCGAGCTCGACCTCTGGTACATCGAGCACCGCTCGTGGCGCCTGGACCTGAAGATCCTGTGGCGCAGCGCGCAGCTCGTCGTGCGCGGCGAGGGGCTCTACAAGGGCGAGACCGGGGGCTGGACGCCGAGGTAGGCGCCAGCGGCTGGGATGCAGCGCTATCGCCGTGTCCTGCGCGCGCCGCAGGTCAGACCGCTCGTGGTCGCGACGCTGATCGCCGCGCTGCCGATCGGCATGGTGACGCTGGCCATCGTCGTCTTCATCCAGCGCGAGACGGGCTCCTATGCGGCCGCCGGTCTCGTGGCGGCCGCGCTGGCGGCGGGCGTCGCGATCGTCACGCCGGTGCTCGGGCGGCTGATCGACCGCGTCGGGCAGGCCGCCGTGCTCCTGCCCTGCGCCGTCGTGTCGCCGCTCGGGCTGGCGGCCATCGCCATCGGCGGCGCCGACGCCCCGGTGGGCGCGCTCGCCGCCGTGGGGTTCGTGGCGGGCGGCAGCACGCCGCCCGTCCTGTCGTGCCTGCGCAGCATGTGGCCGGTGCTGCTCGAAGGCGATGCGGCGCTGATCCGCACGGGCCTGACGATCGATGCGTTACTGCTCGAGGCGGCGTTCATCGCCGGCCCGGTGCTGGCGGCGGGGCTGATCGCCGCCGTGTCGCCGCAGAGCGCCCTGCTCGCTGCGGCCGCGGGGACGCTGATCGGCACGCTGGCGTTCGTGAC
>DASYVZ010000530.1:0-3848 GCA_035936515.1 Solirubrobacteraceae bacterium
CGTCGCACCCGTCACCGTGCAGGACGACGCCTTCACCGCGGCGAACTCCGCGATCACGAAGAACGTGCCGCCGGGTGCGCTCGGGGTCGCCCGCGAGCGCCAGACGAACATCGAGGGATACGCCGATCGCAAGCGCCGGAGCACGCCCTAGACTTCCTGCAGCGATGACTACGGTCCAGCCGCAGCCGGCGCCAGCTACCCGCCTCGAGCTCGGCTACGACAAGAACCTCATGCTGTTCTCGGGCCGCGCGAACCCCGATCTCGCGGCCAGGATCGCGGGCAAGCTCGGGATCGCGCCCGGCCCGGTGACGCTCAGGACGTTCACCAACGGCGAGGTCTACTGCCGCTATGGCGAGTCGATCCGCGGCGCTGATGTCTTCATCGTCCAGCCGATGTGCGCCAATCCCGCCGAGGGGATGACGCCCAACGACGCCCTCATGGAGCTGCTGCTGATGATCGACGCGGCCGTGGGCGCCAGCGCGCACCGCGTCATCGCGGTGACGCCCTGGTTCGGCTACAGCCGCCAGGACAAGAAGTCCGCTCCGCGCGAGCCGATCTCCGCCCGCCTCGTCGCCCGGATGATCGAGCGCGCCGGTGCCGACCGCGTCCTGACGATGGACCTGCACGCCGGCCAGATCCAGGGCTTCTTTCGCAAGCCGGTCGATCACATGACCGCGCTGTTCATCCTGACCCAGTACTTCCGCGACCTCGGCCTGCAGGATCTCGTCGTCGTCGCACCGGACGCCGGCCGTGTGAAGCTCAACAAGAAGTTCGCCTCCAAGCTCGGTGCCGACCTCGCGATCCTCGACAAGGAGCGTCCGGCCCAGCAGGTCGCCGAGATCGGCTACGTCATCGGTGACGTCAAGGGCAAGACGGCCGTCATCGTCGACGACATCATCGACACCGCCAGCACGCTCAAGGTCGCCAGCCAGACGGTGCTCGACGCCGGCGCGCGCGCCGTCTACGCCGCCGCCACGCACCCCGTGCTCAGCGGCAACGCCTTCGAGAACATCGAGGACTCGAGCTTCGAGCAGATCGTCGTCACCGACACGATCCCGCTGCGCGCGGGCGCGCCGGACAACATCAAGGTCCTCTCCTGCGCCGAGCTGCTCACCGACTCGATCCGCAGCATCTTCTCGGACCGCTCGGTGAGCGACGTCTTCGGCGGGGAGAACCAGCTGTTCTGAGATCGCGCCACGAGCACGTCTTGGCGGAGCGGGGTATCCCGCAGCACAATGAAGCTCCTGCACCGCATCGCCGAGGAGCTTCGAGCCGTGACGCTGCGCGAGGCTGCGCGCGAGGTGCGACGCGGCTTCAGGGATCGGGAGCTGCTGACGTTCTCGAGCGCGATCGCCTTCCAGGTCTTGTTCGCGATCATTCCGCTCATGCTCTTCGGCCTCGGCGTGCTCGGGGGTTTCGGGCTCGACGAGCAGTGGACGCGGGAGTGGGCGCCGGCGGCGCGCGAGGCGATGTCCCCGCCCGCCTTCCAGGTCGCCGACGACACGATCCGGCAGGTGCTGGGCAGCCGCCAGAGCTTCTGGATCCTGGCCGGCGGAGCGCTTGCGATCTGGAGGGTGTCGGCAACGATGCGGGGGGTCATGGACGTCTTCGACCGCATTTACGAAAGCCGCCGCGAGCGCACGTTCGCTGAGCGCATGCGCGACTCGGTGCTGCTCGGTGCCGCCGTCGCCGGCCTGCTGCTGGCAGCCGCGGCCTGCGCCGTGCTGGGCGACGAGGCGCTGCTCGCGGCGGGCATCGAGGGAGCGCCGCTGCCTTGGCTGCGCTGGCCGGTCTCGCTGGCGCTGCTGTTCGCGGTCGTGACCCTGCTCGTCGCCTATGCCCCGGCCGACCATCAGCCGCCTCAGTGGGTGACGTTCGGCTCCGTCGTCGTCGTCGCCGCGTGGGTCATCGCATCGCTCGTGTTCGGCATCTACCTGAACTCGGTCGCCGACTATGGCTCGGTGTTCGGCGCGCTGGCGACGATCGTCGTCGCGCTGACCTACCTGTATCTCGCTGCCGCGGCCGTCCTCATGGGTGCACAGCTCGACGGACTCGTTCGCGAGCGCGTCAGGAACGGCGCGACAGCCGATACGGTCGCTGCATGAGCCCCGCGGCTGAGCTCATGGACCGTCTCGGGCTGTCCGACGACGAGCTGTGCGAGGTGCTGGACGTCGGTCCGCTGTCGGTGATCGCAGGGCAGCTCGACCACCGCCCCGAGCTGGCGATCCTGCTCGCGCTCACGGCGGAGGCGAGCGAGCGCGTCGGACCGCAGACGCTGCGCAGCTGGCTGCGGCGCAGGGGCCCCGACGGCACGCCGATCGAGCACCTCAAGGCACGGCAGTTCTCCGCGTTCGAAGATGCCCTTCAGATCCTCGCCGAGCGCGGCTACGTGCTGCGAACGCCGTAGCGCCTTGTCGCAGAGGGCCTACTCCTTGTCGGGTCGCTTCGCCCCCGGCCAGATGCCGGTCAGCCACTGAAAACCCTTCGCGCCGCTGCGGTTGACGGCCGCCTTGGTGACGGCGAACGTCGCCCCCTGAACCGCCGCCGCGCCGAGTACCTTGCCCCAGGAGGACTCCTCGTCGGTGGGCTTCGGCGGCTCGCGCTCGTCGATGTGTCCCCAGATCTCGTTGAAGACCTGACGCGCGAGGAAACCGGCGATGAGGCCGATGACGATTCCGAAGGGCTTGTATAGGAGCTTCATGGTTGCGCAGAGTACCCCCCGGGCGTCACCATGCGTCGGAACGAGAGAGGGACGCTCACATGACCGACGCCGACGACCTGCTGCAACGTGCGCTCATCGATGCCGGGTCCTCCGCCGCCGTCGCGCTGAAGGTCTCCGACCTCGCGCTGGCGGAAGCGCTCACCGTGATCTTCCACGGCCGCCGCGACCTCGGGACGCTGCAGACCTATGTCGCGCCCGGCGGCCGCGCCGCCGGCTCGGCCGTCGGCGCCTCGGAGCTGCTGCGCGTCCCGTGCGACCTGGACCTCGCCGAGGCCCATTCGCGCGACGAGGCCGAGGAGCTCTACGCCGAGCAGGCCCGCGCGCTGCGCGACGCGATCGTCGCCGCCGACACCGTCCTGGCCGTGTGGGCAGCGCCGCTCGCCGCGGCGACGGGCAGCGACGTCGCGGTCGACCGGTCGATCGAGCTGGACGTGAAGCTGCCCGCCCATCGCCTCATGCCCGTCGCGCTCTCGGCCCCCGAGCGACGGATGCTCGTCGCGGCCGTCTGCGGCGCGCGAACGCTTTCGCAGGGTCCGCCGCCGCTGGGCATCGTCTGCGCCCAGCAGGACCTCGTGCACGTCTACCCGCTCTCCGACGATCCCGCGAGCTGCCTGGAGGACTTCGAGGAACGCGCGACCGCCCACGCCCGCCGCACCGCCCAGCGGCTCGACCATCAGGAGGCGTCCGTCATGCGCTTCCTCGAGCTCAACGGCGACGACTTCCAGCCCACCGGCTGAACGTCGCCGGCCGGTCGCGGCCCAGGCAGGCGCGCCGCCGCGGCAGCGAGCCGCGGTGGTGAGAATGGGAGCGTGAAGCGCCCCCTCATCATCCTCGGCGTACTCGTGTTCCTCGGACTCAGCTTCGTCGTCGCCCGCTGGATCAACAACGACACCGTCGAGCGCGCGAAGGTCGTCGAGCTGCTGCGCGCGCAGGCGCGCGGGGACGCGGACGCGATGCTGCGTCGCCTCGAGGGCTGCGCCGACGCCGCCTGCGTCGCGCTCGTGCGCGCCAACGCGCGCCGGCTGCGGCGCGACGCGGAGCTGAAGATCGCGCTGTACCAATCGCAGACGGCGCACGCCCTACGCTCGCGCACGAAGTTCACGCGCGTCGTGTGGTTTCCCGCGGG
>DASYVZ010000531.1:0-2370 GCA_035936515.1 Solirubrobacteraceae bacterium
GCGCAGATCGGTCGCGTGATCGTGTTGGTGTCGAGCGTCACCGCGTTGGAGCGCCGCGTGAGGATCCGTCCTTCGACCGTTGCGCCGGTGCCCAGGACGCTGGCGCCGAGCGACATCGTCGTGCCCTTGAACGCGCTGGCGGTTCCGAGCGTGACTCCCTGCGTGGCGTCAGACAGCTGCCAGTAGATGTTGCAGGCGCTCGGCGCGGCGCCGCCGTTGACGATGTTCACCGACCCGCCCGTGCCGACCGCGGTCGTGAGGGTGGTGCCCCGGAAGATGAACACGGCGTTGGGGTTTCCCTGGAAGTCGAGCGTCAGGCCCGTGTTGATCTGCAGCGCGCCACGGGCGGTGGACTCATAGACCCCGGGCAGCAGCGGGTTGGCCGCTGTACCGGCCAGCGAGAGATCGACGGGCACCGTGTTCGTGACGGCCTGACTCGCCGCGTTCGCGTAGGCGACGTCAAGATCGTCCTGAGCCGTCGCCGCCACAGTCCCAGGCCCGACGTACCGCGCTCCAGCCGGCTGCGTGACCGACCCGAAGCCCGGCGTCGCCAGCCCCGTGCAGCACAGCCCGATGTCCCCCGTGATCGTCGTCGGTCCGGTATTGGTGATCGTCGAACCGGCCAGCACCGCGAATGACTCTGCGGTGCCCAGCGGCACGGGCGACGCAGCGGTGGCGCTGCTGGCAAGCAGCGGCACGAACGCGCCGCTCAGCACGAGCGCACGTACCGGTAGGCGACGCGAGCTCGGCCCGCGGTTGAGCTGTCCCACCATGTTCGACCCCCTTCTATTGCGACGGCGACAGCCGCGATGGTTACAAGGCTTCAGCTCTCCGCGGCGGTCTGAGCAACGACCAAACGCATCATGTCTAAAAGCACAGAGCCGACCGTAGCGCTTACATCGCGAGCTGTGAACTAACTCTGGCGGGTTTACGACGTTGACGCGCGCGCGGCACCCGACCGCGGAGGGCGTACACGCGCTTCGCGGTCACGCTCGCTCGCGACGAGCAGCCTCGCCAGCTCAACCAGCACGCCGACACACCAAAAATTGTGTCAAGCCGTAATAGCGCGCTCTCACACGCCCTACGCCCGCCGGCACCCTATGTCGACCGCCAGACGACCGGATGCAAGCATTCCTGCAGAACCTTGCGCCTTCCAGGTTGGTCGCGCGGCGTCCGCGGCACGTTTGAGCGAGGCAGGTGCCCTCGCGCGATGCGCGAGCAGAAGCGCCCAGCTTCCTGCGACGCGCATCCGTCGCGCGATCCCTCAGGGCTTGATGGTCAGCGGTACTCCAGCGCCGATGCGGCCGGCCAGCCACGTGATGGCGCGCGTGCTGAGCCGGATGCACCCGTGCGAGACCGCGCTCCCGAGCGAGCCGCGAAGGCGGTTAGTTCCGTGCAAGGCGATCTGCCCGGGGCCGCCGGCGAATTGCTGCAGGACGTTGGAGCGGGCGCTGGCGGCCAGCGCGAAGGGTCCGCCGGAGGCGCGAGAGCCCAACGCGACTGCCTCTTCGACGAAGAACCGGCCGCGTGGGGTTGGTGTCGAACGCTTGCCGACCACGGCACGGAAGCGGCTCTCGACGAGGCCGCCGTGGTAGACGGTGACCAGACGGGTGGAGAGCCTGAGCGAGATGTGCCAGCCGGTCGATGAGGGCCGGGTCCGGTCGGTGAGGATCCAGCCCGCATGTCCGTTGGGCCGCCCAGGGAGTCGCACGCGCGCCCATGAGCGCCCGTCGCTGCTGGTCGCATACGCGAGCACCGGGAGGACCGTTCGCACCTTCGTCAGCGGCCGCCGGGCGCGGACCGTCTCGATCCGGCGTGCATCCGCGCTGGGGGTGGCGCGGACGACGTGATCGCTCAGCAGCACGACGAGCGGCTGCGTGGCGCGCACGCCGGAGGCGCCCTGCGCCGGAGCGACGAGGATGTAGCCCGCGCCGAGCGTGAGCAGCACCGCCGCCAGCGCCGAACCCGCCCGGCGCAAGCCGGGCGGGCGCGGCACGTCGCTGGTGGTGTGCGTCATCCGGTGAAGCGCGACGGACCGCGACGCGGCTGCAGCACGACTGACGTGCAGATGCGGTAGCGGAGCTTCACGGTCTTGCTGCGGGTGGCGTCCTTGAAGGTGACGCGCGCGGTGAGCGTGTGCCTGCCGGCCTTGGACGGCACGCGCACCTCAAAGCGCGACCCACGCTGGCTGGCGATGCGCTTGCCGTCCAGCCTGAAGACGACGCGCCTAATCTGGCGACCGCTGACCTTCGCGCTGAACCCATACCTGCAGGACCGACGTGCCGCGGGCTGCCGCACGCGCGTCAGACGCGCCGTGCCGTTGCGGCTGAGAAGCGTCGACTGGCTTGCGGGCGGCGCGAGCGCAACGGG
>DASYVZ010000532.1:0-2663 GCA_035936515.1 Solirubrobacteraceae bacterium
CTCCGCGGCCGGCCGCGGCTGGGCGCGCGGCGTCGCCACCGCCCTCGGCCCGCTCGCCGACGGCGAGCTGCCCGACATCCCCGCCGAGCGCGAGGAGGTGGCCGAGGCCTTCGACGCGCTCGATCGTCGCGCGGCGCGACAGGTCGAGGTCAGGAAGAGCTCGCAGCTCGGTGCGCGCCTGATCGCCGCCGGGATCGGCGTCGTGCTGGCCATCGCGATCATCCTCGCGCTGAGCCTCGGCGGCGACGACGAGCCCGACTCGACCGCGACGCCGCCGGCGGGCACCGCGACGACTCAGGCCACGACGCCGACCGGCGATGTCTTCGAGGTCAAGGCGCAGGGCACGCTGCGCCCGCCGGAGGGCAGCGAGCTCGACGCCCGCGGTGACGTTGCGATCGTCCACTTCCCCGAGAGCGACCAGTTCCGCCTCGCCTTCCAGGCCACCGGCCTGCCGCCGAGCAGCACGCGCGGCTCGGCGTACGGCGTCTGGCTCTACAGCTCGGCGTCGGAGAACCAGTTCCTCGGCTTCCCGGACGCCGTCGTCGGCGCCGACGGCAAGCTCGAGACGGTGAGCGACCTTTCGCCAGACACGCCGACCTACAACGAGGTCCTGCTGACCCGCGAGACCGCCGAGGAGCCAAAGCAGCCGGGCAAGATCATCCTGCGCGGGCGCCTCGTCACCGCCGCGCCGGCTCCGGGGGGCGGTACCGGCACGACGCCGAATACCGGTGGCGCGCCGGCGCCGCCGGCGACGACGACGACGCCGTAGGGCGTCCATCGACGCCGCGCGCAGCGAGGCGGCGGTCAGCCCCGCCGCACCAGCGCCTCCAGCCCGTCGAGCGCCCCGTCGAGCTGGCGACGCGCCGCGCTGCGCACCATGAAGCCGCCCAGCAGCCCGAGGCCGCGCAGGCGTTGTGCGAGCGTGATGGCCACGCGCGTCGTGGCCTCGCCCGCCGGCTCGAGGCGAAGCTCGACCGTGGAGGCGGTGAGGATCCGCTCGAACGGCGTGTTGACGAGCTGCTGCTCCCAGCGCCGCATTGACGGCGCAGCGGACTCCAGGAGACGGAAGTCGGCACGCACCGGCACGCCCTTCGACGTCGTCAGCACCTGCGTGAAGGCGTCCCCCTCGACGTTCTCCACGCGTGTCACGCGCGGCCACCACCGCGGCAGGTGGTACGCGTCGCCGACGATCGCCCAGATCTCCTCCGGAGTCGAGCGCAGCGTGCGCGAGCGGCGCACCGTCGGCACGGCGCCGGCGCTACTCCTCGTCGTAGCGGATGAGCGCACGGGCGTCATGCGGCGCAAGCGCCGTACGCCCCGGCAGGAACGCAAGCTCGATGAGGAAGGCACAGCCGACCACCTCGCCGCCGAGCTGCTCGACGAGCGAGCACAGCGCGCGTGCGGTGCCGCCGGTCGCCAGCAGATCGTCGTGCACGAGCACCCGCGTGCCCGGCGCGATCGCGTCCTCGTGGACTTCCAGCACGCTCGTCGCGTACTCCAGCGCGTACTCGTGGCTGATCGTCCGGTGCGGCAGCGAGCCCGGCTTGCGCGCCAGCACGAATCCGGCGCCGAGCTCGCGGGCGAGCGCCGGGCCGAACAGGAAGCCGCGCGCCTCGGCGCCGATGACGGCGTCGGGGCGCAGGTCGCGCGTGAGGTCGGTGAGCGCGTTGACCGCGGCGTCGAGGCCGCCCGGATCGGCCAGCAGCGGCGTGATGTCGCGAAAGACGATCCCCGGCTTCGGGAAGTCGGGAATCGAGCGGATCAGGCTCGCCAGCGAGAGCGGGTTTCGCCCTTCGGTCCTCGCGAGCCCGGACCTGCGGTCGACGTTACTTGTCGTCATCCGGCGATCTTGCGCAGGTCGCGGATCAGCAGCAGGTGCTTGAGATGCGTCGCGACCGCGGCGAGGTTCTCGAGCGCCTCGAGCGCCTCCTTGCGGCGCTCGGGATTGCGCGAGCGCAGCGCCGGCGCGAGGATCTGCTGCAGCAGCGCCGCCTCGCGGTCGGCGGACGAGCGAAAGACGCGCAGATTGCGCCCGCCGACGCCATAGCGCGCGAGCTCGGTGACGGCGCCGATGATCTCGCGCTCGGTCTCGTCGTAGTAGTGCTTGCCCGCGCGCAGCTCGCCCTTGATGACGCCGTAGTCCTCCAACTCGCGTACGAGCGCCGGATCGGCGCGGGTCTCCTCGAGCACATCCTCCAGCGCGTACATCGCGCCGCCGTCGGTCACCGACACGCTCGCACGGCGCTTGCGCTTGCTGGCGACGGCCGAGGGGCTGGACTCCGGCGTGCCCACCTTGTCGTCGGCGTCGCTCGCGCGGCCGGAGGCGAGCTCCTGGCGGATCACGCGCAGCGGCAGGAACTCGTCGCGCTGCAGGCGCAGGATCGTGCGCAGGCGCACCATGTCCGACGGCGAGTACAGCCGGTATCCACCCGCGGTGCGGCGCGGGTTGAGCAGCTTTTGATCCTCGAGGTAGCGGATCTTCGAGATCGAGATGTCCGGAAACTCCTGGGCCAGCCCCTTGCAGACGACGCCGATCGTCATCCCCTTCTGCGCGCGGCTCTCGTCTTCGGACGAAGTCGACGGACGCGGCGGGATGGGCTGCTTGTCGCTCTGGTTCGTCGTGGCCATCAGCGCGAGAGGAACGTGAGCTTGTACTTTCCGAC
>DASYVZ010000533.1:0-4446 GCA_035936515.1 Solirubrobacteraceae bacterium
CCGCTCGGGATGGGCCATCGCCTTCGCCTCGGCATTGAGTCCTGCGAGATACCGCGCGAGCATGTTCAGCCCGACGGGCCCGATCGACGGCTCGCGTTCGCTGACGTCGTGGCCGAGCGAGCGCAGCAGGTCGGCCGTCGACTCCGCCGCCGTGCGCCAGTCGCCGCTCAGCCGCGCACTGCTGCCGGGCGGAATCCGCGTCGACAGCGCGATCCGCAGCCTCGCCGGATCGCGCCGCGCGGCGGCCACGAACGGCCGGTCGGTCGCGACCTCGTAGAGCAGCGCGGCGTCGGCCACGTCGCGCGTGAGAAACCCGTAGACCGACAGGCCGCCGAAGAGCTCGTCGGCGGGCGCGGTCGTGATCGCGCCGCGCGTCACCTTCAACCCGAACAACCCGCAGCAGGCGGCCGGGATGCGGATCGAGCCGGCCCCGTCGGAGGCCGTCGCGCCCGGCACCAGCGCCGCGGCAACCGCGGACGCCGAGCCGCCGCTCGAGCCGCCCGACGTGCGCTGCGGGTCCCAGGGGTTGCGCGTGACCCCACCGTGCGCTGTCTCGGTGAACGGCCAGGCGGCGAGCTCAGGCGTGCGCGTGATACCGACGACGATCGCACCGGCCGCGCGCACGAGGCGCACGAACTCGGCGTCCTCGGGCTCTGGATCGCCGTACGCGTGCGATCCGCAGACGCGCGCCTCGCCGCCGAACGGCGTGTCGTCCTTGACGGCGATCGGGACCCCGAGCAGCGGCAGGTCCTCCTCGGTGTTGAGGCGCTTGGCCGCCTCGTCGGCCTCGCGCAGCGCACGCTCGGCGAAGACGACGCGCAAAGCGTTCAGCTGCGGGTCGAGCGTCGCGATCCGGTCGAGCGCCGTCTCGACGAGCTCGCGTGGCGTGACGGCGCCGGCGCGCACCATCGCGGCCTGGCGCGCGACGCCCGCGAAGGCCAGCTCGCGACGCTCAGTGGCGGTGGGGGTGCCCATCGCCCGCAAGGGTAGTGACCGGCCGCGGAGGTTCTAGGGTTCTCCCATGAGCCTCGTCCACGTCGAGGACCGAGATGCGGTCCGCCATGTCGTCCTGCACCGCCCGGAGAAGCGCAACGCCCTCAGCACCGCACTGATCGAGGAGCTCGGCGAGGCGCTCGACGCCGCCGCCGGCGAGCCGGCGGTGCGGATCGTCGTCCTGCGCGGCGCGGGGACCATGTTCTCCAGCGGGATGGACACGGCCGATCTGGCCGCGCTCGCCGCCGATCCAATCGGAACGGAGGACTGGCGCGGCGCGATCCTGCAGATCTGGAACCTCTGCGAGGACATGGCGAAGCCGACGATCGCCCAGATCCACGGCGCCTGCCTCGGCGGCGCCGCCGAGCTCGCGCTCGCCTGCGACATGCGCGTCATGGCCGCCGACGCGGTCATCGGTCTTGTCGAGACGCGGGTCGGGCTGATCCCGGACGTCGGCGGCTGCTCGCGGCTGCCGGCCCTCGTCGGCCTGGGCCGCGCGAAGGAGCTCATCATGGCCTCGAAGCTCATCGATGGCACGGAGGCCGAGCGGATCGGGCTCGTCAACCGCGTCGCGCCCGCCGACGCGCTCGACGCGGCGACCGCGCAGCTCGCCGACGAGCTGCTGAGCTGCGCGCCCCTCGCGGTCGGTCTGGCCAAGGGCGTGCTGAACGCCGCCGCGCGGCCCAGCCTGGCCGGCACGCTCGAGCAGGAGCTCGCCGCCCAGCGACTGTGCGCGACAAGCGACGACTTCCGCGAGGCCACGCGGGCGCTGGGCGAAGGGCGCCCACCGCAGTTCAGCGGACGCTGAGCCGCGTGTTCGCTGCGCCAGTGGCCGGCGCCGGCGGCGAGCCGCCGAGCCGCCGGCGGATATGCTCGATGGCGCCTTGGCCGAGCCGGTCTCCATCATCGGCGCCTCCGGCGCGCTCGGCTTCGGCCTGGCCGTACGACTCGCCCGCGCCGGCTGCGCCGTCACCGTCGGCTCGCGCGACGCCGCACGCGCCGAGCAGACCGCCGTCCGCGCCCGCGACGCCGTACCGCAGAGCCTGATCACCGGCCTGTCGAATGACGACGCCGCCGCCCGGAACGAGCTCGTGATCCTCTGCGTGCCGTTTCGCAACCAGGCCGAGACGTTGCACAACCTGCGCGACGCGCTGCGCCCCGGGCAGCTCCTCGTCGACTGCACGGTGCCGCTGGCTGCCGCCGTCGGCGGCCGTGCGACCCGCATGGTCGGCGTCTGGCAGGGCTCGGCCGCCCAGCAGGCGCAGGAGATGGTGCCGGAGGGCGTCACGGTGCTCAGCGCGCTGCACACCGTCAGCGCCGCCTCGCTGCGCGATCTGGACCACGAGCTCGACGAGGACGTCCTGCTCTGCGGCGACAGGCGGACCGACAAGCGCCGCGTCGCCGCCCTCATCGACGCGATCGACGGCCTGCGCTGCATCGACGGGGGGCGCCTGGAGATGGCCCGTCTCGTCGAGGGCATGACGGCGCTGATGATCTCGATCAACGCGCGCTACAAGACGCGCGCCGGCGTGAAGATCACCGCGCTGCCCGACGACCTCTGGCCGGCGTGATGGCAGGCCCGGTCATCCTCGCCGGCGGCAGCGGTGGCGCGAAGCTCGCGCGCGGGATGCTCGACGTCGCCGGCGCGGACCTGACGGTGATCGCCAACACGGCCGACGACATCGAGATCTACGGCGCCTACGTGAGCCCCGACCCCGACCTGATCACGTTCTGGCTGGCCGACGTCATCGACGAACGCGGGTGGGGCCTGCGCGACGACACCTTCGCCGTCATGGAGGGGCTGCGCGCGCTCGGCGTCGACGTCTGGTTCTCGCTGGGCGACCGCGACCTCGCGATCGGGATCGAGCGCGCGCGGCGACTCGCCGACGGGGCGCGCCTGACCGACGCGCTCGCCGACCTCGGCGCCTCGCTCGGCGTCAGCGCGCGAGTGCTGCCGATGACCGACGAGCCGGTCCGCACGTGGGTGCAGTGCCGCGCCCACTGGACGCCGTTTCAGGAGTTCATGATCCGGTCCGGCGCCGCCGGTCCGATCCAGAACATGAGCGTGCGCGGGATCGACAGGGCCCAGCCGACGCCCGAGACGCTCGCCGCCATCGCTTCGGCGAGCGCGATCGTCATCGGGCCCTCGAACCCCGTGATCTCGATCGGACCCATACTCAGCGTGCCGATGATGCGCCAAGCCCTCCTCGACAGCCGCGCTCCGATCGTCGCGGTCTCGCCGATCGTCGGCGGCGCCGTGCTCAAGGGCCCGACGGAGGCCTTCCTGCGCTGGGCGGGCCATGACGCCGACCACGCGGGGATCGCCGCGTGCTACGACGGGCTGATCGACGGCCTCGTCGCCGACGGAGCGGTCGGCGGGCTGCCGGTCCTGCAGACCGACACGCTGATGAGCGACGCCGAGAGCCGCCGCCGGCTCGCCAGCGAGACGCTGCGCTTCGCCGAAGGGCTCGCCGCGTGAGGACTCCGGAGCGCCCTGTCACCTTCGCGATCCTGCCCGTCAAGCGCTTTCTGGGAGCGAAGGCGCGCCTGGGCAACATCACGACCGGCACACGTCGCGCGCTCGCCGAATCGATGGTCACCGACGTGCTCATGGCGCTGCGCCGCACCGAGGCCGTGGACGGCGTCTTCGTCGTCACGTCGGAGCCGACGGCCGACGCGATCGGCCGCGGGTACGGCGCCATGGTGCTTGTCGACGACGTCGAAGCGGGCCAGAGCGCGGCCACGCTGATCGGGGTCGAGCACGCCCTCGAGCAGGGGGCGGGGCGCGTCCTGCTCGTCCCCGGCGACTGCCCCGCACTCGACCCTGCCGAGCTCGGCGAGCTGCTCGAGCGCCCGGTGCTCGACCCCTCGGTGACGATCGTGCCCGACCGCCATGGCACGGGCACCAACGCGCTCGTGCTCACGCCGCCGGACATCATCGAGCCGTCCTTCGGGCCCGATAGCCGAGCACGTCACGAGCAGCTCGCGCAGACCGCGGGCGTCCCGTGCGAGATCGCGCACGTCGAGACGCTGGCGATCGACGTCGACACGGCCGACGACCTCGAGGCGCTGCGCCACGCGCTCGCCAACCGCCGCGGCGGGGCGGCGCACACGCGCGGCATGCTCAGCCGTCTCGCCGGACGAGACCGCGGGGCGACCCCCGGCTCGTGATCGTCGCGCTCGCGCTGGGCGGCCTCCCGGACGTCCGCCCGGGTGACGACCTCGCTGCCCATCTCGCCGCCGATGCCTCGGCCTCCGGCGCAAGGTTCCGCGCCGGCGACGTGCTCGTCGTGGCGCACAAGGTCGTATCGAAGGCCGAGGGCCGCACGGTCGCGCTCGCCGATGTCGCACCGGGGAAGCGGGCAGTCGCGCTCGCCGCCGAGCACGGCAAGGACCCGCGGCTCGTCGAGGTCATCCTCGCCGAGAGCGAGGCGATCGTGCGTTCGCGGGCGT
>DASYVZ010000534.1:0-3547 GCA_035936515.1 Solirubrobacteraceae bacterium
CCGCCGACCCGCTCTCGCCGACGCACAGCCACGGCGAGCCGATGGGCGGCGGCCCCGTCGGCCCTCCGGCCGCGATCGAACGTCCGCCCCCGATCGAGGACGAGACATGACGAGCCCGACCATCCTCTTCGCCGGGATCGACGAGCCGGGCCTGCACAAGATCGACGTCTATCGCCGCCGCGGCGGCTACGAGGCGATGCGCAAGGTCCTCGAGCAGATGACCCCCGGCGAGGTCGTCGACGAGCTCTCGGCGTCGGGACTGCGCGGGCGCGGCGGCGCCGGCTTTCCGAGCGGCAAGAAGATCTCGTTCGTCCCGAAGGCGAACGTCGACAAGTACCTCGTCTGCAACGCCGACGAGTCCGAGCCCGGGACCTTCAAGGACCGCGAGCTCATGCAGAAGAGCCCGCACATGCTCATCGAGGGCATCGTCATCGCGGCCTACGCCGCAGGCGCCAACCGGTCGTTCATCTACATCCGCGGCGAGTACGCCGAGCAGGCCGACATCATCGACGCGGCGCTGCTCGAGGCGGAGGCCGCCGGCTTTATCGGCGACGACATCCTCGGCTCGGGCTTCAACCTGACGCTCGTCCTGCACCGCGGCGCCGGCGCCTACATCTGCGGCGAGGAGACGGGGCTGCTCGACTCGCTGGAGGGCAAGCGCGGCAACCCGCGCCTGAAGCCGCCGTTTCCGGCCAACCAGGGCCTCTACCAGGGGCCGACGGTCATCAACAACGTCGAGACGCTCGCGGCGATGCCGCACATCATCCAGATGGGCGGCGCCGAGTACGCGAAGATCGGCGCCGAGAACTCGACCGGCACGAAGCTCGTGTCGGTCAGCGGCAACGTGCAGCGGCCCGGCAACTACGAGATCGAGCTGGGCATCTCCTCGCGGGAGCTCATCTACGACCTGGCCGGGGGGCCGCCCGAGGGGCGCGAGGTGAAGTTCTGGTTTCCCGGCGGCTCGTCGGCGCCGGTCCTCACGAAGGACGACCTCGACATCCCGTACGACTTCGACTCGCTGGCGAAGGCGGGCTCGATGCTCGGGTCGGGGGCGATCATCGTCGTCGACGACTCGGTGCCGGTCGTCGACGTCGCGCTGAAGCTCGCGAAGTTCTACGAGCACGAGTCCTGCGGCAAGTGCACGCCGTGTCGCGAGGGCACGCGCTGGACGGTCTCGATGCTCGAGCGCGTCGACCGCGGGCTCGCCACACCTATGGACCTCGACATCATGGCCTCCGTGCAGGAGCAGATCATCGGCAACTGCCTCTGCGTGCTCGGCGACGCGATGGCGATGCCGATCGGCTCGATGGTGGCGAAGTTCCGCGAGGAGTTCGAGGCCCACATCGAGGCGGCGCGCGGGCGCGACCAGTGGGCCGGCGAAGAGATCGGCGCCGACCCGGTCCTGATCCAAGGGGCCAGGGATGCCTAGGCCCCAGCCGGACATGATCGCCTTCACCGTCGACGGTCTCGAGGTCAGCGCTCCGGCCGGGATGATGCTCGTCGACGCCGCGAAGCTCGGCGACGTCGAGATCCCGTACTTCTGCTACGAGCCCAAGCTCGGCGACCCCGTCGGCGCCTGCCGCATGTGCCTCGTCGAGATCGAGGGCATCCCGAAGCTGCAGACCGCGTGCTCGACGCCGGTCAAGGACGGCATGGTCGTCGACACGCAGACCGATCGCGTGAAGGAGGCCCAGGAGGCGATCGTCGAGTTCCTGCTCATCAACCACCCGCTCGACTGCCCGGTCTGCGACGCGGGCGGCGAGTGCCCGCTGCAGGACATCACCTTCGGCTGGGGGCCCGGCCGCTCGCGCTTCATCGAGCCCAAGCGCCACTTCGTCAAGCCGCTCGCGCTGTCGCCGCTGATCGCGATCGACCGCGAGCGCTGCATCCTGTGCTATCGCTGCGTGCGCTTCAGCCAGGAGATCGCCGAGGACTACCAGCTCGTCCTGCAGGAGCGCAGCGCCGACACGTACGTCTCGACGTTCGACGGCCATCCCTACGTCGCGCCGTTCAGCGGCAACATCATCGACCTGTGCCCGGTCGGCGCGCTGACGTCGCAGCCCTACCGCTTCCGCGCGCGGCCGTGGGACATCGAGGGCTCGGGCTCGGTCTGCACGCTGTGCCCGGCGCAGTGCAACGTCGAGTTCACGGTGCGCGACGAGCGCGTCCTGCGCGTCCAGTCTCGCCAGCACGACGGCGTCGACGACGGCTGGCTGTGCGACAAGGGCCGCTTCGCCTACCAGTCGGTGCACGTCGACCAGCGCGTCACCCATCCCCTGCTGCGCGTCGACGGCGAGCTCGTGCCGGTCGGGTGGGACCGCGCGCTCGGCGAGGCCGCGACGCGGCTGAACGCGGCCGGCGCGGCGAGCGGCGCGATCGCCGGCGGCGAGACGACGAACGAGGAGGGCTGGCTGCTGCAGGAGCTCATGCGCGGCGCGCTCGGCTCGCCGAACGTCGACTCGCGCCACGGCGGGATGCTGCCGCGCGAGCTGCACGCGGCGCTGCACAGCCCGTCGCTGCAGGCGGTCGTGCCCGACCTCGAGTTCGCCCACGCCGTCCTCGTCCTCGGCTGCGAGCCCGTCGACGACGCGCCGATCCTCGACCTGCGCATCCGCAAGGGCGTGCGGCGCAACGGCGTCCAGCTCGCCGTCGCCACCTCGCGCCCCTCGTCGCTTGATGCCAACGCCGCGGTCGTGGCGCGATACGCCCCCGGCGCCGGCGAGGCGTTCTGCGCGGCGCTGAACGCCGCCCTCGGGGATTCGGATGCGGGACCCGGCTCCGCCACCCGCAAGGGCGTCGTCGAGGAGCTCGCCGCGGCGGCCGGTGCCGACGCCGCTCAGATCAGCGGCCTGGCGGAGCTGCTCTCCCAAGCGGGCGAGGACGTCGTGATCGTCTACGGCGAGCGCCTGACGCACGGCAGCCGCGGCGGCCACGCTGCGCGAGCGCTGCTGAACGTCGCCGGCCGTGTCGTCACCGCCGAGCACGAGGGTTCGGGCCTGCTCGAGTTGCCGGCGGGCACGAACGGCCGCGGTCTGCGCGAGGTGGGGATGCTGCCCAACGCCGCGCCCGGCGTCGCGCCGGTCAGCCCGGTCGGGCTCGATGCCGAGGGCATCGCGGCGACGGCCGCCGCGGGCGATCTGAGCGCGCTGTACCTCATGCACGTCGATCCGCTGCGCGTGCTGCCCAACCAGCGCCTGTGGCGCGCGGCGCTGGAGCGGACGGACGTCGTCATCGCCCACGCGGACTTCCTCAGCGAGGGACTGTGGGAGTTCGCCGACATCGTCTTCCCGGCTGAGGCCTATGCCGAGAAGGAGGGCACGATCACGCATCCCGACGGTCGCGTCCAGCGCCTGCGCCCGGCGATCAAGCGCCCCGACGCGGTGCGCGCCGAATGGAACATCGTCGCCGACCTCGCCGCCCGTCTGGGCCACGACCTCGGCGTGCTGAGCGGCCCGATGGCATCGACGCGGCTGTTCGAGGCCGTGCCCTTCTACGCCGGGCTGACGCTCGACGAGCTCGGCGGCCGCGGCGTGCGCTGGACGACGCG
>DASYVZ010000535.1:0-2159 GCA_035936515.1 Solirubrobacteraceae bacterium
GATCGGGCCGCTGCGGCGGCGAGCGTCGTGCGGCGCGCGGGGTCGAGCGCCAGGTCGCGCAGCGCCTCGGCGACGGCGGTCGCGTCGCCGCGGGGCACGAGCACGCCGTTGACCCCATCGACGACGACGTCGCGGTAGCCCGCGATGTCCGACGCGACGACGGGGGTGCCGGCCGCGAACGCCTCGGTGAGCACCATGCCGAAGCTTTCACCACCCAGCGAGGGCGCGCAGAGGACGTCGGCCTCGGCGAGCACCGTCGTCTTCTCCTCGTCGCTGCACTTGCCGTGTGCGACGACGTCGCGGGTGTCGAGCATCAGCGGCGCGAGCTCCTCCTCGGCCACGCCGACCACGTCGAGCGACGCCGGCACGTGCTCGCGCAGCGCCTCGAAGGCGCGCAGCAGCACCGGCAGCCCCTTGCGTTCGACCGCCTGTCCGACGAACGCGACCCGCAGCGGGCGGCCCTCGGCCACCGGCTCGCCGGCACACGCCAGCGGCGCCTGCTCGGGGAGGTCGACGCCGTTGGGAATGATGCGGTACGTCCCGCCGAAGAAGCGCCGGCCCGTCCAGGCGGCGGCCTGCGAGACCGCGATCCGCACATGCAGCCGGTTCAGCCGCCGCCACGCGCCGAAGAAGTTCGCGAGCTGGTTGGAGAAGACGTTCTCCGAATAGCAGTGGAAGGTCGCGACGAGCGGCGCGTCGACGGTCATCAGCGAGTCCCAGCCGGGGATCGGCGCCACGGGCTCGTGCAGGTGCACGACGTCGTAGCCGCGCTCGAGCTCGCGGCGCAGCGCGACGACGGTCGAGACCCCGTACGCGACGTTCGAGACCGCTCCGTTGGACGGAAAGCCCACCGTTCGGCCAAGCGGCACGAGGTAGTCGGGCAGCGGGCGCTGAGACGGCCGCGCGCCGCGATGCAGGCGCTGCGTCAGGCGGTCGTCCGGGTCGACCGGAGACAGCACGCGCACCTCGTGGCCCGCAGCCAGGTACTGCTCGGCGAGCGCCTCGATGTGGCGCGTCACTCCCCCTGGGTACGTCCACGAATACGGAGATACCAACGCAATCCGCATCCGCGGCATCCTATCTCCGCGCACCCCCGGCATCGGCGGACCGATGTGAATGTTCTGTGCGGATGCGAGCGCTCATGCCGGATTCGGCTCCCGCTCCTCCGCAGCCGCGAGGCTTGGATCCCCGCGGATGTACGCCGTCGCGCACGCGAGCACGAATACGCCGATGGCCAGTAGCAGCGGGCCGGAGTCGTTGGAGAGCGCACCCACGATCGACGCGGTGAGGCCGCCGATGAGCGCCGCGCGCCATGAGGGCGAATCGCGCAGCGGGGCAAAGATGCGCTTGCGATAGCGCACCGCGTAGCCGGCGGCGAGCAGGGCGATCAGCGTGATGAACGGCATCGCCCCGCCCTTCAGGACGTTGAAGGCCAGCGTGTAGCGGCGCGTGACGACGTCCCACAGCGATCCGGCGCTGTCCGCCTGCAGGATCGTGCGCGTGAAGTGGTCGTTGCCACCCGTCGCGAGGTCGAGCACCGCCAGCGCCACGAGCCCGGCGATCGGCACGGCCGCGGCGAGCAGCAGCGTGCGTCGAGTGGGAGTCCCGGGCAGCATCAGCACGGCGGCCGCCGAGAAGCCCGCGCCGACGGTGATGACCCCGCCGACATCGGCACCGAGCCGGCCCGAGCCGACGAACACGGCGAAGACCGCGCCGCTCAGCGCGATGATCGCCGCGTTACGGCGCGACCGCGCCTGCCCCCACAGCAGCGCCCCCAGGCCGACGAGCAGCAGCAGGGTGAGCGTCGACTCGAGCTCGTTGCCCAGGCCGTAGAAGCGCACGCCCGAGCGCGGGTTGGCGCCGAGCAGCGAGCGGACGATGAGCTGCGATCCGAAGGCGAGGTCGACGGCGTACGCGACGATCGACGCGGCGGCCGGCACGAGCGGGCCCCGCGGCCAGCGCACGAGGCGGTCGGTGAGCGCGGCGAGCCCGAAGCTGCCGGCGACGACGATCGCCACCTCGACCAGCCGCGACGGCGCGATCCAACCGGTGAAGAGCAGCAGCAGCGGCACCCAGAGGAACGCGAGCGCGCCGATCCGCAGACCGGCCCGCACGCCCCGCCGGTCGCGGGCGATGCCCAGCGCGAGAACGCGCGCCAG
>DASYVZ010000536.1:0-10886 GCA_035936515.1 Solirubrobacteraceae bacterium
CTACTCGGCCGCGGCGCCACGCCGTTCGCGGTCGTCGACGCGCCGCTGCCGCCCGGGCCGCTGGCGATCGTGGCGCACCGGCCTTCGCATCCACGAGGCACTCGCGCTGGGCGAGGCCGATCTTGATCGGCGCCGCGGCGCGCTGCTCGTGCGGCGCGGCAAGGGCGGCCGGCGCCGAGAGCTCGAAATGGACGAGTGGGCCTGGGAGCAGCTCCAACCGTGGCTTGACGTCCGCGCCGAGCTCCCGGTCGGACCGCTGTTTTGCATCGTCACCGGTGCGACCCGCGGGCGGGCGTGGTCCCACACCGCCGTGCGCGCGCAAACTCCGCGACGTCGCCGCACAGGCCGGCGTCAGCGATACGTAGTCTGCGGCTGCCCGGCAGGCGCGGCAATGCCACGCAGCTGATATAGGCGTGAATCGACGGACTTGTCGACTGGTTGTGTCCTCTACGAGCTGAGTCGTGTCGCTGCCCGTGTCCATGCAAAGCAACAGCCGCGACCCGGTTGGCAGTCCCTCTCGCCTGGGCCGGAAGGGAGCTGTCTCATCGAGCGTGGAAGCCGATAGCCGGTCGCTCAGTGGGAGCCGAAGGGCGCTGGACCGACGCGCCGGTCGTCCCACAGCCGGAGGGCTAGCGTGCGCTGCTGCGGTGGCCGGCGCTACCGGTTCTGGCATTGCAGAAGCGCCCTGCGGGACATCCACAGCATGGAAGATTTCGCGGGAAAGCAGTTCACGCCGCGCGTGACGCGCATCTTCGAGGCGACCGTGCGCGCGGCGGAACCGTACGGCCACAGCTACATCGGGACGGAGCACCTGCTGCTCGGGCTGCTCTCGGAATCCTGTGGTATCGCCGGGCAGGTGTTGACGAAGCTAGGCGTTGCCGATGAAGCAGCTCGCAAGTGAGACCAATCTTTGAGAGCGAGGGCTACAACAAGCCGCCGGCTCCAGGCGGCCCGCCAAGCGCGTAGGCAAAAGCACTGCCCCGTTTGGCTCGACGGAGCACCAATCTCGGCCATGCGAAGGGCGCGCCAGGCTATGCGCGTGCTAACGCCAGCTTGATGTAGTCCTCTAGGTCGACATCCCAGTCGGTGTAGAACCAGGCCTGTTTGTCGTCGAAGTTGAAGCTGTAGGTGACGGCCGCCGGAAGGACCTTCGGCAGCATCCGAAGCGCGCTGTTGAAGTCCTCGATCGGAATGACTACAGGCCGGCAGGGAGCGATCTCCTCCGCTGGCGGCGCCCCGGTCAACGCGTGGTAGACATCCTCAAAACGGACCCCGAGGTCTGCGAGGACTCTGTCTTCGGGGCGGTCCTCCGCTAGCACGCCGAGCAGCAAATGCTCGGTGTCTGCTGCGCGCCGCCCGAAGTGCGCTGCTAACCAGCGGGTATGCATGAAGACGCGCTCGATCTCATGAGCGGCAAAGGTCTGTTGATTTGGCGGCCCGCCAGCCTCAAGAGGCGTCTCGTCGAGCTCAGGACCGGGTGGCCGGTACCGGTCGAGCGCCTCGCGTACACGGCGCTCATCAATACCGAGGCGACCCAAGACTTTGGCCCCGCGCATCTCGGGCTCGTCGCTGAGTTGACACAGCGCGAGCAGGACGTGCTCTCGACCCCACTCGTGGTCCCCGCGCTTGCGCGCCTCATCGACGGCTAGTTTGACCACCCGTCGGCTGTCCTCTGTGATGCGCATTGGAGGCTTCTCCTTCTCTGCCGTGTGAAACCTATACAACCCGCGTGGAGCGTCCGCTCGAATGCCGCTTTCGCCTCCGGAGTAGTCTCGTCGCGCTCGCCGTCGACATCGATGTCCGGCAAACCCGACGTCGACCGCCGGCGCTCGCGAACATGCTCGAGGTCGATTGCGGCGCGGCGCGGCGCGGCGGCTCGTCCCGCAGCGGAACGACCAGCGGGGAGCTGCTGGTGTGGCCGGCGCTAGGCGAGCTCTGCGCGCGCGTGCTCGCGCAAGGGCAGGGTCGCGCTGGTCGCGCGGATGCCGATCGAGCGAGAGTGAACTAGCGGTGCGAACGTTCGATCTCGGACGGGCGTTAGGCGAAGCGCCGCTCCTCGTCCGTCGCGCCCCTATCCGTCGCGGGGCAGCAGCATCTTCTTGACGATATACATCACCAGCACCATGGGGAGGATCGCGAGCAGGCTGAAGAGGACAATGGCGTCGGTCACGCGGGTCACTGCGTTGCGGGTGCCCACGCGGAGCACGTCACCCACGCGGGCCGAGGACCAGACCCTCCTGTCGCAGACCTCGACCGTTTTTCGTGTGAGGTCTGCGAGGTCTCGCGCAGTCCAGATCTCCGCGCTCCGCCCGCAGCCCGATCCACGATATTCGGTCAGGCTGACCGTCGTGACGTAGTCGCCGTACGGGACGTACAGGAACCCGTCATCGCCGGTGACGGCACCGAGGACGACCACGGCGATCCACAGCACCAACACCACCAGCAACGGGACGGCGATCGCCCGCCGCAGCCTACGGCCCCACCGGCCGGTTTCGCCCGCGGACATCAGCCCGCCGGCATCACTTGTCGCGCGCGCAGCGCGCGCCGGCGCAGCAGGTAGTGCGGGCTGAGCGCGACGACTTGGAGAGTGCCGGCGAGCCACGTCGCGGTGCCCAGCGCCAGACCACCAAGAAAGGCGATCGCGCTTGCGTCGTCGTAGCCCATCCTGATGAGCGCGACTGCTCCGAGCGCGGCGACCAGATGAAGCGGGATCAGCGCCCACCAGCCTGGTCGTCGCGCGAGGGCGCCGGCGAACAGCAGCGCGAGCGCGCTGCCGAAGCCGAAGGGAATGATGAGCAGCGCCTGCCACCACAGCGACACGCGCCGCCGCACCCACGCACGCGTCCACGGTTCGAGAGGCGGTTGCGTGCACTGGTCGTCACAGAGCGGGGGGTGGCTGGGGGCCGAGTCGGGATACAGCCGCGCGCCGAGCACCGCTCCGCCGCCGACGTAGTTGACCAGCATGATCCACAGCAGCGCGAACGCACCCACGTCGGTCGTGATGAGCACGCAGGCAACCCCGGTGGTCACGAGGTGAAAGACCGCCGCCGTCAGATCGCGCCGCGCGCGCGTGCGCCGAAACACGATCAGGTACGCCGCCCACATTCCCAACCCGAGCGTCAGCACGGACACCAGGAGCGGTAGCGTCGCGCGCACGCCGCGTGCGGTGCGGCGCAGGAACCCGACTGGCACGCCGAATCGGCCCATCGGCCGCAGCATCGCTTCTGCGTCGCGGGGCGCCCGCTGGGATCGGCCACCCACGTCGATGACGTCCGCCGGATCGCCAGGAAGGTCTACCTCCACGTGCCGAAATGCTACGGGCTTATGCGACCGATCCGGGGTGGGCCGCGGCGGGTGAACTTCGTCGTCTGGCGTGTGCTCTTCGCCGATGGAAACGTGCGCACGTGCCTCGCTACGTCGTCGCTTCGGTCGAAGACCTCAACGCAGTCCGAACCGTCTCGATCAGCGAGGATCCTGGGGCGGACCGAGGAGGTCAAGCATCCCAGCCAGCCGCTCGGCGGACGCGAGCAGCGCGTCGACGGTCTCCGGCGCCTGACCGAGGTGGGTCACGAGGTTGGCGCCGAGGTAGAACGTGACGCCTGCCAGCGCAAGCTCGCGCGGTGACGCAAGCGCGGCCAATGGCGAACCGGCGAGCACGCGCGTCACCGACTGCTCGGCGAGCGCCACCCACGGCTCCCATAGCTGGATGACCTGACGGCCGAGCTGCGGCCGTGACACGCTCCCGGCGATCATCTCCGACACGACGCGGATGTGGCCGCTGGCGGTGTCCTCCTCATAGATGCGGCGCAGCAAAGCGACGAGCTCGCGCGGCGTACCGACTGCCTGAGCTGCCTCGCGGTGACGTTCCAGGCGCTCCTCCGACGAGTCGCGCAGCGCCGCCAGCAGCAGCTCGTCGAGGGTAGGGAAGTAGTAGAAGATCAGGCCTGGTTTGACGCCTGCCACGGCCGCGATCGTGCGCGCGCTGGCGCCCCCGAAGCCCTTCGTTCGCAGCGCCTCGAGCGCCGCGTGGATGATCTTGTCGCGTGAGTCGCTCGCCATCTTTGCGAGAGTTTGACCGATCGGTTAGTCTCGTGTTTGAACGGTCGATCAATCTCTGGAGCGAGACGATGACCACGACATTGCCCACCCCGACACAGACCGACCGGATCCGCGCGTCGGACGCCGATCGCGAGACAGCATTGGCGCTGCTGCGCGCGCACTGGATCGCCGGTCGCCTGACGCTCGAGGAGTACGAGCAGCGCTGCGACGAAGCGACCACCGGACGCTTCCTCGACGCCCTGCGCCACGCCGTGCGCGAACTGCCCTACCCGCTGCCCGACGACGGTCCACCCCCGTCCGCCGCGCCGGCGGCCGAGCCGGCTCGGCGCTCGGGCGCGGTCCTGTCGCTCGTGCTCGGGGTGCTCTCGCTCGGGGTGGCCGTGATCTCGTTCGGAATGCTCTTCCTCGTGACGCTACCCGTCAGCACCTGGGCATGGCAGCTCGGGCGCCGCGTCCGCCGGGCGTCGCAACCCGACATGCCCGCCGACGTGCGCGCGGTCGCGTCAGTCGGCGAGGTGCTGGGGATCGTCGCGACGGTGATCGGCTGCATGGCGTTGACGGCCTGCGGGTTGATCATCGTGGCGGCGTAGCCGCGTCAACTGTTCGCAGGAGGCGGGTCCCCGTCAGCGGCAAGCTCAAAGGGCAGGCGTTCAAAGGCCGGGGACGTCGGGTGTCGTCGGGCAGGCATGCCGTCGCTGCGGTGGATCTCCAGGTGAGAGTTGTCGCGGTGCCCCGAACGACAGTGCTCTCTGCGCCGTGACGAGGAGGCTTCTGCTCAGCAGAGCAGTTCGCCGTCGGGCGAGACGCGGATCGACGTGCCGTCGTAGTAGTCCTCGTGGCGGCGAAAGACGCCGGTCGCTTCCAGATCTTCTGGAGCCAGCCACCAGCATTCGTCGTCGTCGATCATCACGGCGTAGCTCGTTGGAGGCTCCTCGCCCGAGTTGCCCAGAATCGCCCCGATGCGTCCGCGCATGCCCTCCAGCTCAGCATCGTCGTCCGTCGCCGGCATCACACGTACAATCTCGTAGAGCTGGAAGCTACGTCGGCTCACGTCCCGCAACTGTACCGCCTCGTGGCAGCTCGAGATGGTGCCCAAGCAGCGCGCCTGCGAACTCCGCCGCGCGTGCCGCGGAGGTGAAACGTACCCCCGCCGGTCTAGTGCGAAGAACGTGCGGCCAAGCGGGCGCTTGTCGAGATCCTCGCGGCGCGCAAAGTGGTCCCAATCCCAGGAATCGCATTGGCCGGACACCAGAGAACCCGTCGCCGGTCCCCCAGCCGCACTCGCGCCAGCGGAACCGCCGCCGGGAACGAAAGCGGCCGTCTGCTTTCCCGCCCATGCGCTGGTGGGGGACGGAGCCGGACATCGCTTCGGCCGAGGAGATCGCGGGTGCTCGTCGCGCGCGGCATCACCTCAGACGGCTTACCGCCAGTGCTCGTCTGGTCGAGGGAGGGCATGCGCAGGGGGCGTCGTCTCGCCGGTCCTGAGCGTCATGCGGGTAGCCTCGCGGCGTGAGCGCGTTTGCCGCCCTTCGGCCGCCGCGGGCGTTTCGGCAGTCGCAGGTCCTTGCGCTCGAGGCGTTTGAGGCCGATCGGGGTGCGGGGCGCAGGTCTACGCATCTGGTGGCGCCGCCGGGCAGTGGTAAGACGGTGGTGGGTCTGGAGGTCGTTCGCCGTGTCGGCGCGCCGGCGCTGGTGCTGGCGCCGACGACGACGATCGCGCATCAGTGGGAGCGGGCGTTGTCGCTGTTTGCTGATGTGCCGCAGGCGTTCGTGGGGCCGGACGGGCCGTTGCACGTCTGCACGTATCAATCGCTGTGTCAGACGACCGATCCGGCGGGCGTGCTGCGTGAGGTGGCGATCGGCCAGCTGGTCGGTGAGCGCGTGCAGCTGACCGCAGAGGAGGGTGAGGCGTTGAGTGATCGGCTGCGGCGCGCTCCGAGTCCTCGCGAGGCGCGTGACATCCAGGCGCGCGTCGCGTCGCTGAAGCGCGGAGCGGCGCGTGACGGAGATGTGGCGGCAGTGTTGTCGGCCAACGCGCACGCTCGGCTGGACGCGCTCGTCGCGCGGGGCATCGGTACGGTCGTGCTCGACGAATGCCATCACTTGGCGTCGATGTGGGGCTATCTCGTGCGCGGGCTGCTCGTGCGGCTGCCCGAGAGCGTGCACGTCGTGGGGCTGACGGCGACGCCCCCGGTCGAGCTGGATGAGGAGGGGGCGGAGATCTACGGGAGTGTGCTCGGGCCCGTCGATCTCGAGATCCCGACGCCCGCCGTCGTCCGCGACGGTCATTTGGCGCCCTACCAGGAGCTCGCGTGGTTCACCGAGCCGCTGCAGTCCGAGCGCGAGTGGCTCGTCGAGCGCCACGTGCGCTTCGCCGAGCTGATCGACCGGCTCCACGATCCGACGCCGGCCGAGGATGAGGACCTGGCGTTCGCGCCGTGGGTGATCGGCCGCATCCGCCACCGCGACGATGGAACCGGATCGGCGCGCGTATCGTTTGCGTCGCTCGCCGCGCGTCGCCCGGACCTCGCCCGCGCGGGACTTCGCTACCTGCACGCCGGCAACGTGGAGTTGCCTGACGACGCGCCGCGCGGAGAGGGTTGGCGCGAGCCGTTGACGCTCGACGACTGGCTGGTGTTGCTCGGCGACTACGCCGTCGGCTGTCTGCGCGGTCGCGGCGATGTCGCTGCCGCGACGCGCTTCGACGAACTCGGCGTCGGCCTGCGCGACCTCGGATTCCAGCTGACCCGCAGCGGCGTCCGACGCGGCGCCTCCGACGTGGACCGGGTGTTGACGAACTCGCGGGCGAAGGCGTTTGGCGCTGTCGAGATCCTCGGCACGGAGGCCGAGACGCGCGGCGAGCGGCTGCGTGGCGCGCTGCTGTGCGACACCGAGGACGCCCCGCGCCGCCCCGAGGGCAGCGCGCTTGAGCTGGCCGGCGGCGCGCGCCCGGTGATGAGCGTCTTGGCCGACGACCTGCGCACGGCGGCGCTGCACCCGCTGCTCGTCACCGGAAGCACGGTCGCCTGCGTCGCCGAGGACGCGGAGCTGTTCGGCCGCGTGCTGAACGCCGACGCCATTGCCGCCTCGGACGGTCTCGTCGAGCTCATCCGTCCCGGCTGGACGAGCCGGCAATGGGTCGCGGCCGCGAGCGATGCGCTGGCGGCCGGTGAGACGCGGCTGATCGTCGCGACCCGCGCGCTGCTCGGCGAGGGCTGGGATGCACCGGGCCTGAACTGCCTGCTCGACCTGACGACGGTCGCCGCCGACGTCTCAGTACGGCAGATGCGAGGCCGCGCGCTGCGCCTGGATCCGAATCATCCCGAGAAGCTCAGCTCGCACTGGGACGTCGTCTGCATCGCACCCGACCTCGCCCGCGGCAGCGCGGACTACGCGCGCTTCGTGCGCCGTCACGGCCACCTGCACGCGCCATGCGAGGACGGCTCGATCGAGAGCGGCGTGTCGCATATCCATCCGTCCCTGTCGCCGCACACGCCCCCGCCGGCCTCCGCGTTCGCAGCGCTCAACACCTCCGCGCTCGCGCGGGCGGCGGACCTCGACGGGGCTCGCCGGCGCTGGGCGATCGGCACCGGGTACGTCGGCGAGGAGGTACCCGTCCTGCTCGTACGCGGCAGCGACGACACGGCCACACCCTCCGCTCCCCCATCGCGTCCGGTCTCCCCGCCGCGCCTGCCCTGGTACCGCGGCCCGACGGTTGCCTTCGGCCTGAAGTCCGCCGCCATCGCCTACCCCACCGTGTTGCCGTTGGACCGCGTCGCGCGGGTCATCGCCGCCACATACGCCGCGCTCGGCGAGATCACGCCAGAGGCGGCCGCTTCGGTCGCGCTCGTCCCCCGCCCCGGCGGCGCGCTTCGCTGCCTGCTCGCCGACGGAGACCGCGACGAGAACCGGCTCTTCACAAGCGCGCTGCAGGACGTCCTTGGTGGCGGCGCCGTTCCGCGCTACGTCATCTCGCGGCAAGCCTGGCCCGCCTCCACGACCGCCGGTGCCCGGCTGCGGTGGCGCGCACTGCTGGGCCGCTGGAAGCTCGACGTAAGCTGGCACCCAGTGCCCAGCGACCTTGCCAGCCACCGCCATCGTGCAGACGCCTTCCACGCGTCGTGGGCAAAGTGGCTCGGACACAGCCACCTGCTCTTCGCGGGCCGCACCGACCAAGGTCGCGCCGCACGCGCCCACGCCACCTCCGCAGCAGCGGACTTCCACCTCAGCCAGCGCACCATGTGGCACTGACACCACCGCCCGACGTCGTGCCGTGGCTCGTGTCCCTGACCCCAGCGCTCGACCGCTCACATGCCGGTCCCTCAGCGGAGCGCGAGAACCTGGCCGCAACGCAACCGGCCGACGCTGCCGGCGTACCCCGCTGACGAACGTCAACCGGGAGGGGCTACGGCCGCGCTGAAGGGCGATACTCGCGGTCATGGTCGACTGGGGCAAGGGGCGCTATGAACAGACGGCGGCGGAGCTGGAGGCGGTTGCCGAGGCGGTCGTCGAGATGGCGGCACCGACCGCGGGTGATCGTGTGCTTGACGTTGCTTGCGGGACCGGGAATGCGGCGTTGCTTGCCGCCGCCTGTGGCGCTGATGTCGTCGGCGTGGACGCCTCTGAGCGACTTGTCGCTGTCGCCAGGCAGCGGGCTGGCGAGGCGGGGCTGTTCTCAGAGTTCCTGGTGGGCGACGCGCTTGCGCTTCCTGTCGCCGACGCGTCGTTTGACATCGTCCTGTCGGTCTTTGGCGTCATCTTTGCGGCTGATCCCGCCCACGCGGTAAGCGAGGTCGCGCGTGTGCTGCGCTCCGACGGCCGGGCGTACATCACGGCATGGGTCCCGGCTGGGCCGATCAACGCGATGCTCACCGTCTTCGGCCGAGCCGTCGAGCGCGCGACTGGCGCACCGCCGCCCAAACGCTTCGCGTGGTCGGATGGCGACGCGGTGCGTTCGATCGTTGAGCCATGTGGATTGGCGCTCAGCACGACCCACGGCGACCTCGAGATCCGCGCAGCGTCGCCGGAGGCCTACGTCGATGCTGGCCGTGAGCATCCGATGGCCATGGAGGTCTGGCCGACCCTCGAACGCGCGGGACTGCTCGACAGTCTGCGCGAGGAGATGATCCACGAACTCGCTGCCGGCAACGAGGGCGCGCGCGAGCTGCTGGTCTACAGCCCCTACGTCGTCCACGAGTTGCGCCAATCGCCTGAACCGGACTAACGAGCCGGCCGCGCTCGCCGCCACTCGTCAAAGGGGAACCCTTGTCGGGACGTGGACTTTGACGGGCTGTTCGGTGTCAAGGCTGTGATTACGGGACGGACCCGGACACTCCTGAGCGAATCTTGAGTGAGGACGATGGCGGCGGCGCGCTGGGCGCTTGTGCAACGGACCGGACCAAGGCCGTGGCGTGATCGAGTAGATGAACATCGCGATCTCAATGTGATGGGGCGGTGCATTCATGGCACGGCGCTGCTAGGTTGGACGCAGATAGGCCTACTGAGGTGTCGGGCGCGGGGACGAGCTGCGGAGACTCAAAGGGCTGCCTTCCAAACGGAAAGGGGCCAACGTGGCGCGCGAGCGACCGACAGCCTCCGACGTACCTTTCGTCCCTGCGCAGCCCGCAGGGTCTGCCTTACAAGCTGGACCTGACGCTGCTCGGCTCAGCCACGCGCAAACGCACGCACTGCTGCGTTGCACCCCGCTTACGCGCGCTGAAAGCAAGGCGGATCGCGGCGTGCCGACGCCTGCCAGCGCCCCGAAGAACATGGGGATCCTGTCGCGGCTCGGCCGTTCGGCCGGCAGCGTCAACCACCGGTTCGGCCCGGCCCTCGGTCGGCGGCAAGACCATGTCGACGGCTGATCAGACACGGCAACCCGATGCAAGGTCGACAGCATCGACTCTGTCGAACCACGAGCTCGACAAGATCATCTTCCGTGCTGCGGCGATCGGCGTGCCCGCCTGGCGTGTGACGACCGCCCTCGGCCTGCCGATCGTTGACGAGATGCCATTAAAGAACGTCGCACCAACCGACAAGTAGGGCACGAAGCGACATCGGGACCCTCGGGACGCTGGTGCCGCGCCGCCGCCGCTTCTAAAGCACGAACTGAGAAACTGGCCCGGCGAAGCGAGCCGAGAGGCTGCTGGATGGCGCACCGGCCGCGTAGCCTGCGCGCAGATGATCCGGCTGCGGGTGATCAGCCGCTTCTCGCACCACATGGGCGCTCGACGCGTCGAACGCCAAGCGGCTACCACGCGTGCGGCATCTGAAGTGCTACGTTCCGGCACTAAGGCTAGGTCTAGAGCCCGCCATCGTGTCGGTCGGCGTCTTCGCGACACCGCCGGCCGCGTCGCCGCGTTGCTCGGCGTCGGCGGGTGCGAGCACGAAGACCTCTACGGCGATGTCGGGATCGATGTGGTTGTCGCTCATGAACGCGATGACCTTGCGGCCGAGAATCTCCTCGACGCCGTCGATGAGGACCTGGCCCATCGTGCCGTGGAAGGCTTTGCGCATCGTCAGAACGAGCCCGTCGAGGTCGTCGCTCACAAGGCTGTGCTCGCCCTTGGTGAGGGTGTCGTGCAACACGACCGTGACGGCGTGCTGGTTGATGTAGGTGCGTGCCTTCGTTGGGCCGCGGCCGGTGTACTCGCTCATCGTGCGCACGACGTGGTTTGAGATCGCTGCGGCCTGCGAGCCACGGGCGGGGACTTCGGTTTCGATGCTGACCATGGGGCCAGCCTCCATCCTCGTCTCCCTCCTGGGAACGAGCACGCACGAAAAGCAGGAAGGAAACGAAAAGCATCCGGCCGCGCGGCCCACGCTCC
>DASYVZ010000537.1:0-2373 GCA_035936515.1 Solirubrobacteraceae bacterium
GCTCGATCCGCCGCGCGGGCTCGTCGCGGGTGCGCTCGCCGGCGCGGTGATCGCGGTCGGTGCGCGAGCGGCGCAGGCGCGCGCGTGAGCGCAGCCGCAGTCTTGCGAGTACGCGCCTGGCCGTAGCATGAGCACCACGTATGAGCGTCCTGCGCAACCTCGAGGCGAAGCTCACCGACATCGTCGAGGGGACGTTCGGGCGCGTCTTCAAGTCCGAGGTTCGGCCGGTCGAGATCGCGCGCAAGCTCGCGCGGGAGATGGACGAGCACAAGACGCAGTCGCTGTCGCGCACGTACGTGCCCAACGAGTACATCGTGTACCTCTCGGCCGACGACCGGTCGCGCCTGGAGGGCCTCGAGGAGTCGCTGATCGACGAGCTGGCCGCCTATCTGCTCGAGCACGCCCGGCGCGAGCGCCTCGCGCTGCTGTCGCGACCGCAGATCGAGTTTCGCACCGACGAGCGGTTGGCACTCGGCGAGTTCGGCATCCAGACGCGGCTCGTGCGCCCTCCCGAGGAGGCCGCCGCGCAGGAGCCGCAGCAGGCGTCGCACGGCAACACGATGATCTACTCGACGGCCGGCCGGATCCGCGAGGAGGTCGAGCAGGTGCAGGGCGTGCGACCGCCCGGTCCGACGCGTGCGCTGCTCCTCGCCGAGGGGCGCCGCCACGTCATCGCGCCCGGCGGCGCGCTGATCGGGCGCAGCCGCGACTGCGACATCGTGCTGGCCGACGCGAACGTCTCGCGCCGCCACGCCGAGATACGGCCGGGCGCCGCCGGCACGTGGACGATCTCCGACCTCGGCTCGACGAACGGGGTGCTCGTCAACGGACACCGCATCAGCGGCGCGGCGCCGCTGCGCGCCGGCGACCGGATCGTGCTCGGGACCGCCGACATCGGCTTCGAGGTCGAATAGCCCGATCCGGCCCCGCCACGGCGGCCCGGCGCCCGCTGCAAACCCACTGCTCGTCCCGGCAGGCACGGACGCCGACAACCACTAGGCTCAACCCCCACATGCTCGAACCGGTCTCAGTCGGCCTGAAGTTCGCCTTCCTCGCCGTGCTCTACCTCTTCTTGCTGTGGGTGTCGCGCAGCGCGCTGAAGGATCTTCGGCGCGACGCCTTCGGTGGCGGCCCGCGCGCCCCGGTGGCGGCGCAGGACGAGACCGGCATGCACTCCGCCGCGAGCCTTGGGGCGCTCGACGGCGGCGCCCAGGTCGCGCCGCGCCTCGTCGTCTCGTCGGTCCCGGGGCTGGCGCGCGGCATGTCCTACGACGTCGCGGAGGGAGCGGTGCTCGGCCGCGGCGACGTCGAGATCCAGCTCGAGGACCCGTTCGCCTCCTCCCAGCATGCGCGCCTGACCCGCCAGGGGACGATCCTCGTCATCGAGGACCTTGGCTCGACCAACGGCACGTACCTCAACGACGAGCTCCTACGGGGGCCGCAGCCGCTGCATCCCGGCGACCGCATCCGCATCGGCGACTCGACGTTCACCTACGAGGACTGAGGCCGAGCTCCCCATGCTCCGCGTCGCCACCGATCACTTCTCGCACTCCGACACCGGCCGTGCGCGGCGCGCGAACGAGGACGCCTACTTCGCGCGCGCACCGGTCTTCGTCGTCGCGGACGGCATGGGCGGCGCGCAGGCCGGCGAGGTCGCGTCGCGGCTGGCGATCGAGGCCTTCGAGCGCGGGCTGACGGACGGCATCGACGTCAGCGGAGAGGAGCTGCTCACCGAGCGCGTGCAGGAGGCCAACCAGCGCATCCACGAGATGTCGCAGTCCGCGCAGGAGCGCGCCGGGATGGGCACGACGATCACCGCGGCGCACGTCGGCGAGCACGACGTCGCGATCGCCCATGTCGGCGACTCGCGCGCCTACCGGTTGCGCGGCGGCGAGTTCACGCGCCTGACCGAGGACCACTCGCTCGTCGAGGAGATGCGCCGCCGCGGCCAGCTCACCGCCCAGGAGGCCGACGAGCACCCGCAGCGCTCGATCATCACGCGCGCCCTCGGGCCGGAGCCTGACGTGGTCGTCGACACGCGCTCCTGGCGCGGCGCGCCGGGCGACGTCTTCCTGCTGTGCAGCGACGGCCTGACGTCGATGGTCTCCGAGGCGCACGTGGCGGACATCCTGCGCGGCGCGCGCACGCTGCCCGACGCGGGCCACGCACTGATCGATGCCGCCAACCAAGCCGGCGGGCGCGACAACATCACGGTGGTCCTGTTTCGTCTCGAGGAGGTCGGCGGCGGCGACGACTTGGCGCGCGAGCAGCCGACCTCTGCCGGCGGCGCCTCGGCGCCGATGAGCACCGCCGACGTCCGCACGGCGATCGCGGAGGCGTCGCCGGCAGCCGCGGTGCGGGCCACGCAGGCGC
>DASYVZ010000538.1:0-4084 GCA_035936515.1 Solirubrobacteraceae bacterium
GGGCGGCTTCGTCGAGCGCCGCCGGCGGCCCGCCGCTGAACGTGCGCAGGTCGGCGGCGACCTCGCGTTCCTCGCGCCAGTAGCGGTCGAGGTAGAGCGTGCTGCCGACGAGGCGGAGCGGCCGGGCGCTGTCGGATTCGACGTCTTCGCCGACGGCGACGAGCGGGCTCTTCACCAGGCCTCGGGCCCACACCTCGGGTTCCGGCCATGGGAGGGCGGACAGGTCGACGGGTTCGTCGGAGTCCACCGCCGCGGTTGACCGGATCGTCGCGAGGTCGACGAGCACGTGGCCGAGGCGCGGGGCGCGGACGGCGAATGCGGCGGCGAGGGCGACCAGGTCGTCCGGCTCGTCGGCGAGCGACGTCAGCCTCACGGCGACGTGGACGTCGGCGGCCGACAGGACGCCGATGTCGTTGAACGTGCGCAGCAGTCCGGGTGCGTGTCGTGCGCGTCGCGGATCGTGGGGGTCGATCTCTAGGACGGGCCGGATGGTCACGCCGCCGCCTCGCCTCGGTCGAACACGTCGCTCAGCGCCGTGACGAGCTCTCCCGGCGGGCGCCAGGCGAACACGCCGGATGGGTGACCGTCGATCACCGGCGTCTGGGGACCGGTCATGCCGCGGAGGAAGAGGTAGAGGACGCCCGCGATGTGCACGTCGGGGTCGTAGCCAGGCACCCGCCACCGTAGATAACGATGGAGCGCGACCGTGTACAGCAGCGCCTGCAGCCCGTAGTGGCGGTGGCGCATCTCGCTTGCCAGCGCTTCCGGGCGGTGGTGCCACGCCGTCAGCTGCTCGCCGGGCGGCGCGAGCCAGTTCGTCTTGTAATCGGCGATCGCGTAGCGCGGTGCCGCGCGTTCCGTCCCGCCAACCCGCAGCACGAGGTCGATGCTGCCCGTCAGGTAGCCGCGAACGCTCGAGCGCAGCGCCGGGTCGTCGAGCCGTTCCGCGTACGCGTACAGCGGATCCTCGTCGCTCAAGTGCGAGCGCAGCACCGCGCCGATCGCGGCGAGCGTCAGCCGGCCGGTGGGCTCGTCGCCGCCCACGAGCGGCAGCTCGAAGGTCAGCTCGTCGAGGCGGTCGGGGCGGCCCACGTCGCACAGGCGCACGTCATCGAGCAGCGGACCCAGCGGCGTCTGCAGCGCCGCGGCCAATCCGGCCGCGGCGGATCCCTCGGCGCCGAGGTCGACATGGCGCCATCCCTGTCCCTCGGCGAGGCGCAGCGCCACCTCCGCCTGCAGATCCTCCGCCGCGAAGTCCGCCGCCTCGAGCACCCGGTGCACGAGCGTGCCGACCTGCAGCCCGACGGGCATCGCCGCCAGCGAGACGGGCGTGCTCAGCAGCGCGGCGTCGCCGTCGACCGGCGGCGAAACGACAGCGGTCGCCGACGCCGGCGGCTCGTCCACCATCATCCGCTGCTCGGGCTCGCTCGCCACCCGCGCCACGTCGTACACCCCGGCGCAGATATCGCTGAACGACGTGCGCCGCCAGCGCGCGTCCAGCCCGCGGTCGAAGGACGCCGCACGGAGGTCCGAAGCCACCCGCAACTCAGACGTCCACGACACCGGCAACCCGGCCAGCCGCGACCGCTCGACGCTGATGCAGCCCCGAGCCTCCGCCGCCAGCTCCTCGAACCGCGCCGCCGCCGTGGCATCGGTCGGCGTCGCCGCACCCACGGCCGGCACCACCCCGTCCTCGCCGCGCGCGAACAGCAGCCGTCCGAGCGCCGAGTGCCGGCTCTCCCACGACCCCGCCCACCACACGACGGCCTGATGCCGCGCCCGGGTCAGCGCGACGTACGCCAGGCGCAGGTCCTCGCCGCGCTGCTCCGCCTCGTGGTGGCGGCAGTGGCGCCGCCAGTCCGGCCCGTCGAGCCCGACGTCGATCGTCCGCGCGTCGTCCTGCGCCGGGTCGTGGAAGAACACCGGCTGCGGGTCGCGCGGGATGTAGCCGGGCTCCCACAGGTCGGGGCAGTAGACGATCGGGAACTCCAGCCCCTTGCTGCGGTGGATCGTCAGCACCTGCACGGCCTCGGCGTCGGACTCGAGGCGCCGCGTACGCTCCTCGTCGCTCGTCTCGCGCGCCGCGGCCGCGATCCGCTGGCGCAGCCACGCAGTCAGCGCCGCGCCGCCCATTCCCTCCGCCGTCGCGGTCGCATGCAGCAGCTGGCCGACGTGGCGCAGGTCGGTGAGGTCGCGCTCCCCGGCGGCGCTCGCCAGCACGCGCCCCGGCAGCCCCTCGGCACGCGTGATCGTCTCCATCAGCGCCGCCACGCCGCTCGTGCGCAGGACCCGCGCCCAACGATGCAGCCGGCGGTGGATCTCCTCCCATTCCGGCTCGCCCGCGCACGCCACCCGCTCCGCCGTCCAGCCGAGGAACGGCGTCAAAGCAGCCGAGCGGGCGCGCGTGGACGATGCCGGTCGCTCGATCGCCTCCAGCACGCGTAGCCAGTCGCGCGCCGGGACCGTCCCGAAGACGCTGCCAGCGCCGTTGATGACGGCCGGGATGCCGGCGTCGTCCAGTGCCTCGCGCACCAGCGCGGCGTTGCGGTGCGTGCGCACGAGCACGGCGACGTGGCCGGGACGGACCGCCTCGCGGCGCAGCGGCTCGTTCGAGGCCCGGATCTCGACCTGGGCCGGCGACGACAGCAGCGCGACGAGATCGGCCGCCAGGTCCTGCGCGATGTGATCGCGCGCGGATGCTGCGCTCGCATACCCGCCGCCGCCGGTGCGCTTGATCGATGGCTCGTCGCGGTGCACGACGCGCACCCGCACCGCGGCTTCCACCGGCGCGCCCTTCAGCCCCGGCGTCTGATTGGCGGCCGAGGCACGCACCTTGCGGTAGACGATCCCCTTGTGGCCCAGCGTCGCGCCGCCGAACATCACGTCGTAGGCGTCGATCAGCGTCTGGTCGCTGCGCCAGTTGATCTCGAGCGTCGCCTGCACGTCGGCGGTCGCCGCGGCGGCGAGGTACGCGTAGACGTCAGCGCCGCGAAAGGCGTAGATCGCCTGTTTCGGGTCGCCGATGAGGATGAGCGCGACCCCGCCGCCCCCGAACGCCAGGCGCATGATGTCCCACTGGACCGGGTCGGTGTCCTGGAACTCGTCGACGAGCACGACGCGGTAGCGCTCCCGCAGCCGTGCCGCGGCCGCCTCGCCGCCCGCGCCGCTGAGCGTGTCGTCCAGGCGGGTGAGCAGGTCGTCGTAGGTGATGAGCGCCATGCGGCGCTTGCGGCGTTCGAGCTCGTCGCGCACCGCGTGCGCGAGCCGGACGCGCATCGCGGCGACGCTGTGCTCCGGCGCGGCCTCGGGCTCGATGCGCGCCGCCGGGTTGGCGACGGCAATCCGTGCGATCCGCAGCGCCTCGGCGCGCGTGAACTGCGGCTCGCCCTGGCGATGGAAGCGCCGCACGAACAGGTCGTCGACGACCTCCTCGACGAGGTCGGCGGGGTCCTCGACGAAGGTCATGTCGCTCTCGACGTCGCCGACGATGCCCAGGCCGCCGAGCACCTCCTGGCAGAAACCGTGCGTCGTCGCGATCGTCGCCGCGTCGAAGCGGGCGATCGCGCGGGCGAGGCGGCCGTGGCGCCGGCGGACCTCGTCGGTCGAGCCGGCGGCGAGCAGCGCCACGACCTCGTCGTTGTCGTACGCGGGTGCGCCGGCAAGGCGGCGCGCGAGGCCCTGCTCGGTGTGCACGAGCCGCTCGCGCACGCGGTCGCGCAGCTCGCCGGTCGCCATGCGCGTGAACGTCACGAGCAGGATCTGATCCAGCGGCGTGCCCTCGGCGACGTAGCGCGCCGCGAGCGCCGCGATCGTGAACGTCTTGCCGGTGCCGGCGCTCGCCTCGAGCACGGTGACGCCGGTGGGCAGCGGACCGCCGACGTCGAACGGGAGTGGCGCGGCGATGCGTGCGGCGCTCACCGGTCGACGACCTCCTCGCACGCCAGCAGGTCGTCCCACACGCGCCGCGCGTAGCGACCGAAGCGCGTCGTCTCGGTCATGTCCCAGGCATCGCCGCACTCGTCAGGTCGCGGCGGCTCGGCGAGCAGCTCCTCGAACGAGCGCTCGCCCCCGAGCACGAGCAGGT
>DASYVZ010000539.1:0-1760 GCA_035936515.1 Solirubrobacteraceae bacterium
CACCGCCGCGGGCGGTCGACGTCACCCGCTGCCGTGATCGCTCAGCCGCCGCAGCCGAGCAGCTTCTTGAGCCCGGTGCAGTTCGGCGGCGGCGGCGGCGGGGGCGGGGGCGGCGCCTCGGTCACGGCCGGAGGCGCCGTCGAAGGCTCCGGGTTCGGAGCCACCTCTGGCTGTGGCTTCCTCGGCTCCGGACGGGCGGGCTCGCGCGGCGAGGACCGCCGCGGCTGCTTGCGCTTGGTCTGCGCCCTGGCCGCCTTCTCGCGCGCCTCGGCGCGCTCGCGCTTCCTGCGCGCCTCGGCGCGTGCGCGCTTCTTGCGCTTCTTCTCCTGCTTCTCGCGCCGTTCGTCGGCCAGCAGCACGCGACGTGCGTCCACGCCGTAGGCATCGTCGTACTCCGCCACGAGCGACTCGTCCACCGCGCAGTTCAGACAGAAGCCGTCGCGCTCCCAGCCCCGCGCGCGGGCGATGACCTGACTGGCGTACTCGATGCCGAACAGGTCGTGCCCGTAGTACGCGTAGGCGGCCGACCACGACCCGCCGTCGAGAGACTCGCTCGCGCCCGAGTCGCGCAGCAGTGCGCCTGCGGCCATGATCGCGTCGAAGTCGTCGTAGATCGACGGGTGCCTGCGTGTCCGGTGCGGGTAGCGGCGCGGGCGATCGCCGCGGCGATAGGAGTGGCGGTAGAGCTCCCAGGTGCTCGGCGGGCCGTTCGTCACGTTGAACTGCATCGGCCCCGCGCAGCAGCCGAACGCGTTGAGCCCGTGGTAGGTGCTCGGCGCAGTGGAGAACGCGGTCTCCTGGCGGTGGATCGAGGCGAGCAGCCGCCAGGAGACGCCGAATGTCCGGCCGGCCTCGCGGTAGAGCGGCATGAAGCGCGGTTGGGCGGACGCCGGCACACGCTTGGACGTGGTCCTGCGGTAGTGGGCCCGCCCGCCACGACGTGGCTTCGGGTGCGCGACGAGCTGACCGGCGGCGAAGCGGCTCGGTGCCTCGCCGGCGCGGCTGCCTCCCTCAGCGGCCGTGCCCGCGACCTTCGACGGGAGCAGCGCCACCGCTGCAGCCGTGCCGCCTGCCAGGAGAACGACGAGCGCGAAGGCCACGGCCTGGCCGAGACGTTCTCTGCGGTGCTTCGCAAGCGCGCGCGCCACCGCGTGCGCGAGCCGTCCTCTGCGGTGCTTGGCGAGCACGGCCGCCACGCCCCGCCCGAGGCGTCCCCTGCGGTACTTCGCGAGGGCGACCGCGGCGGCCTGCCCGAGACGCTCTCTGCTGTGCTCGACGAACCTGGCCGGCGATCGCATCTGCGGAAGCGTGCCAGAAGAGGTCATGGCGGCGCGGCGGTGGCGCCGTGCGCTGCGCCGGACTCTGCTTTGCCGCACGAAACGGTGGCCCATCTGGGGGTGCGGGTTCTGGTAGTACTTGTCTATGCCAGGCAAGCCGAGCGCGCTAGCCGTGGATTTCGCGAGAGCGGGCGACCGGTCGAAGCGCGAACTCGGCAATGTGACCCGCTTGACGCGACGTGCTCGCAGGCACCAACGGGGAGGGTGGCTCCAGGGGCACCGAGAAGAACCGTGGCCGGCGTACGCCTGAGCGGGGTCGTCAAGACCTATCCCGACGGGACCACCGCCGTCGACGGGCTTGATCTCGATGTTGCCGACGGGGAGTTCATGGTCCTCGTCGGGCCGTCTGGCTGCGGCAAGACGACAGCCCTGCGAATGGTGGCCGGCCTGGAGACGATCACCGCGGGGCGCATCACGATCGGC
>DASYVZ010000540.1:0-2598 GCA_035936515.1 Solirubrobacteraceae bacterium
ACAGCGCGACGTGGACCGGCACAGCGGCAAGCAGCAGCACGACGGGCCGGCGCTCGCGCGGGGCCAGCAGGGTTCCGGCGGCGAGCGTCGCCTCCAGCGGGCTCGTCCGGGTCGCGAGCGCGTACAGCGTCGACGGCGCGCCGCTGAGGACTGCCGCGACGGCGCCGGCGGCGAGCCCGTCCTCGATCGTGGCGCTGCGGCTCATCCGCCACCGATGATGGCGAAGTGGGGCGTGCGTCGAGCTCGTCGTCGGGCGCGTCAGCAGCCTGACAAGCAAGGCCGGGCGCTGCGACCGCGTCGGTGCGCCGGGGTACGCAAGATAGGACGCCGGGCGCGATCGGCGGTCCGTGGACGATGCGGGCCACGGCGTCCTGAGGAGAGCTGATGAGCGAGACGGTCAAGCATCCGATCTTCGCGCGCGTCTATCACCGGATGAGCGCGAAGGCCGAGGAGGCCGGTGAGGCCGAGCACCGCCGCGAGCTGCTCGCAGGCCTGCACGGACGCGTGCTCGAGCTCGGCGCCGGCAACGGCCTGAACTTCGAGCACTACCCCACGAGCGTCGACGAAGTCGTCGCCGTCGAGCCGGAGGCATACCTGCGCGAACGCGCCGTCGAGGCCGCACGCAAGGCAGAGGTGCGCGTCGACGTCGTCGACGGCCTCGCCGGCCGGCTGGCGTTCGAAAAGGGGGCATTTGACGCTGCCGTCGCCTCCTCGGTGCTGTGCACGGTGCCCGACGTCGACGCGGCGCTCACCGACCTGCGTCGGGTCATCCGTCCCGGCGGCGAGCTGCGCTTCTACGAGCACGTCCTCGCCCCCCAACCGCGGCTCGCCGCGCTGCAGCGCGCGCTGACCCGCACCGGCATCTGGCCGCTCATCGGCGGCGGCTGTCACGCCGACCGCGACACCGCCGCCGCGATCCAGCGCACCGGCTTCGAAATCGAGCACTGCCGCCGGTTCGACTTCCGCCCGACGCTGCTCGTCGCGCCCGCCGCGCCGCGGATTCTCGGGACCGCACGACGGCCGCAGGAGGGCTCGCGATGATGGACTACCCGGCAGCTCGTCGCTGCGAGAGCGCACCGAGCAGGATGAGGACGCCGCCGAGCAGCAGCACCGGGGTGCCGGGACCGACCGAGCTCTCCAGCAGCGCGTCGGCGACCGCGCGTTTGAGCTCGCTGTCGCCGCGCGTCTCGAGCTCGATGACGTTGGCCATGTAGGCCAGCAGCACCCCGCCCGCGATCGTGGTCAGCACGCCTAGGCCGATGAGCACCGGGCGCGCGACGCCCAAGAACCCTAGGACGGCGGCGACGACGCCCACCGCAACGAGGCCGGGCCACAGCGCCGTGTCGGTTCCGGCGACGGTGCCATCGTCGGGGCCGACGTCCGCGGCGGCCAGCGCCAGGTCGACCGTCCCGGTCAGACCCGTCACGGTCACCCACGTCAGGAACGCCGACAGGATCGTCGCCGCGGCGCCGGCCAGTACGAGGACGCGTGACGTCACGCTCGAGCCCTACCCGATACGCACGTTTTCCGCCGTGATTGGGTAGGGAGTTGCACACCCGACGAACGGAGCGACACCATGCAAGACGATCAGGTCGAGCAGAGCGACGAGGCTGCCGAGCCGACCGCTGAGGACGCGACGACCGAGACCGAGACCGAGGCCACCGGGGAGGACTCCGCCGTCGCCAGCGCCGTCGATCAGCAGGCCGCCGACTCCAGCGGAACCTCCGCCGAGGACGAGCCCGAGGTTCCCGACGACGCCAGCCAGACGATCGCCGCCGCGCAGGAGCACATCAACAAGTTGAACATGGACGACCAGCGCAACGCCGCCGAGCGGGCGCAGAAGCAGACCTGAGGGCGCGTGACACCGCGGGCCGGGACGAGGAGCCCGGCCCGCTACATTTCGTTGCATGAGCAACGTTCTCCTGGTCGATGGACCGGCGGGCGACAGCGCCGCCACGCCACGCGACCGTCCCTCCGACGCCGAGGCGCTGGACGCGTACTCGGCGGTCATCACAGCGGTCGCGCGCGACCTCGCGCCGTCGGTCGCGAACCTGCGCGTGCTTCGCCGCGTGCGCGGCGGGCGTCGCGTCGCCGGCGGCGGCTCGGCCTTCGCCCTGGCGCCTGACGGCTACCTCGTCACGTCGGCGCATGTCGTCGAGGGCGCGGCCGCCGGCGGTGTCGCCTCCTTCGTCGATGGTCGCGAGCTGGATTTCGAAGTCGTCGGCGCGGATGCGCTGTCGGACCTCGCCGTGCTGCGCGCCCACGGCGGTGACCTCGCGCCCGCCACGCTGGGCGACGCCGCGACCCTGCGTGTCGGCCAGCTCGTGGTCGCGATCGGCAACCCATACGGCTTCGCCGGCTCGGTGACCGCCGGCGTGGTCTCCGCGCTCGGCCGCTCGCTGCCGGTGCGCTCGGGCAGCGCGCAGCGCGTCGTCGACAACGTCATCCAGACCGACGCGGCGCTGAACCCCGGCAATTCCGGCGGCGCGCTCGTCGACGGCCGCGGGCGCGTCGTCGGCGTGAACACTGCGGTGGCCGGCGTCGGCCTCGGGCTCGCGGTCCCGATCGACGACGCGACGCGGCGCATCATCTCGGCGC
>DASYVZ010000541.1:0-2388 GCA_035936515.1 Solirubrobacteraceae bacterium
GGCGGCGCTTGGTCGCCTGGTAACGCTCGGCGTAGAGCGGGTGCTTGCACGCGTTCAGCGCGGCCTCAAAGAGCCCCCAGCGCAGGTAGCGCGGGCCGTGCTTTGAGATCGGGCCGCGGCGATCGGTGTTGCCCGACTGGATGACCCTGGGGCACAGGCCGGTGTAGCCGCACAGCTTCGCCGGCGATGAGAAGCGCTCGATGTCGCCGATCTCCGACGCGACGCTAAACGCGTTGATCCAGCCAAACCCGGGCGCCGTGACCAGCAGCGGGATGTAGCGGTGATCAGCGCCGAGCTGCTTGAGCTGCACCGTGAGGCTGGCGATCTCAAGCTCGAGGTCGTCGATCACGCGCAGGCTGACTTCGACGTTGGAGCGCCACGGGTTCGGGATCGCCATCTTGTCAAGCAGGTCGCGCCCCGCGAGGCCGAACAGATCACTGACTGGGCAGGGGTGCCCGAACGTCATCAGCGTCGCGTGGATGCGGTTCTTCAAGGTCGTGCGGTGGCGCACCAGATGCAACCTGAAGCGCGCCAGCTCTCGCTCGCGGCGGATCGACGGGTCGGGCAGCCAGATCGCCGGAACGAGATTGTGCCACGACAACTCGGCCAGCACCCGCGCGTCGATGCGATCGGTCTTGCAGGCCAGCGGCGCCAGGCCCTTGACCTTCTGCGCGTCGGCGACCAGCACCTCCCAGCCGTGCTCTTCAAGCGTGTCGTGCACGAAGCGCGCGCCGGTCATCGACTCGATCACCGCGCGCACGCGCTGACCATGCAGGCGCCGCACAAGGCCATGCAGCCCGTCGACATCGGGCGGAACCGACGTCTGCCCAACGAGCTCGCCTCGCTCGTCAAGCTGACGGGACCCCGTTCATCGGTCCACCTGCTGTGAGAGCTGGTGGTTGGTAGGTGACTGCAGAGTAGGGCCAGCGCCGGCGTCGAACGGAGCGAGCCCGCAGGGCGAGCGCAGTTCGTGGCCGGCGCGCGCGGCCGCGTGGTGGGCCTCGCGGTAGCCGATCGCGAAGCGGGTGGGGGCCATCATCCCGAGCGCGGAGTGCGGGCGGTGCCCGTTGTAGTCGTCGCGCCAGTCCTCGATCAGCACGCGTGCTTCGGTGAGACAGGAGAACAGCTCGACGCCAAGGAGCTCGTCGCGCACCCGCGAAGCGAAGCTCTCGACGTAGGGGTTCTGCCACGGCGAGCCGGGCTCGATGTACGCGCTGACGGCCCTGGAGAACCGGCACCAATCCCTGAGTGCATTGGCGGTCAGCTCGGGCCCGTTGTCACAGCGGATGAACGCGGGTGCGCTGCCGCGCTCGGCGACGAGGCGATCCAGCGTGGCGACGGTCTTGTCGGCGTCGATGCGGCGGTGACACTCGATCGCCAGCGCCTCGCGGGTGAACTCGTCGACGACATGCAACAGCTTGACGATCCGCCCGTCGGCGGTCTGGTCGAACTGGAAATCCAGCGCCCACACGTCATCGGGCGCCTGAGCGCGCAGCCGATCAGCGGAGACCGTAGAGGCACCCAGGCGCTGGCGCTTGCGGCGGCGCTGGGTCACCCGCAGGCCCTCCTCGCGCCACAGCCGCTGCGTGCGCTTGCGGTTGAGCTCAAAGCCCTGCTCGAGCAGCAGCTGGTGCGCGCGGCGGTACCCCCACCGCGGCCGGTCGCGCGAGATCTGGCGCAGCGCGGCGCGCAGCCCGGCGTCCTCGTCGGCGACCAGCGGCGGGTGACGCTGCGTCGAGCGGTGCTGGCCGGCGTATCGACACGCCCGCCGCTCCGACAGACCAAGGCGGTCCTGCAGCATCCCGACCGCCTGGCGCCGACGCGACGGGCTCACCAATTTCCCTTGCTGATCTCCTTGAGCGCCGCGACCTCGAGCACCTGATCGGCCACGATCCGCTTGAGCCGCGCGTTCTCGGTCTCGAGCTCCTTGAGGCGCTTGACGTCGTCGGCCTTCATCCCGCCGTACTGCGCCCGCCACCGGTGATACGTCGCCTCCGAAACCTCCAAGGCCTTCGCGACCTCGGGCACCTCGCTCCCCTCGGCCAACAGCCGGTCGGCCTCCCGCAGCTTCCGAACGATCTGCTCGGGCGTATGACGTCGCCTCTTCACGTACTCGCTCCTCTGACCCATTCAACAGGGTCATCGAAGCTCTCACAGCGACCGGACCGAACTCACGGGGTCGGGCCAAAGCAGACAGATGTCCAATCGCCGTCGGCTTAGATCCATTCCAGCGTGCAACATGAGGCTGGGCCTCCTCTTGGTTGCTCTTCGATGACACGCTGAGCGTGCCACCGAGGAGGCCCACTTTCATCGCAGTCCATCGCGGCAGCCGGTAGTGGGTCAGTTCTAAACACGGGGGCGCGGAATCCGGGCGTTCGCCTGATTCGG
>DASYVZ010000542.1:0-3069 GCA_035936515.1 Solirubrobacteraceae bacterium
GGCGAGCGCGCGCCCGATCCTCAACCGGCCGCTCCCGCCGCAGCCGCCGCGGCTGCCGCCGCCCCCGCCCCCGCAACTGCGCCGGCAGAGCCTGCCGAGGAACACGTCTCCCGCGAGGCGGTCGTCGTCGCCGAGTCCGCCGATGCCGGAGCCGCCGACGGGGCGGGCGCGCAGATCACGATTGGCGAGCCGTGGAAGGGCTACGCCAGCCTGACGGCCAAGGAGGTCAACGACCGGTTGGCGACCGCCAGCCCGGCGTCACTCGCCGTGGCGCGCCTCTACGAGACGTCGAACCGCAACCGCATCACCGTGATCAGGGAGATCGACCGCCGGCTGGCCGCTGGCGACGGCTGACTCTGCCTGGCGCACGCGCAGGCCCCACAGCTGACGAGCGGGAGCTAAAGGGGCTAAGGGCGGTCGGCTTTAGCGAGTATGTAGCCTTCGACCATGACCTACGTCATCGCCGGAAGCTGCATCAAGGACGACTCGTGCATCGAGGTCTGTCCCGTGGACTGCATCCATCCGAAACCGGGAGCGCCGGATTTCGAGACGGCAGAGCAGCTCTACATCGACCCCGCAATCTGCATCGACTGCGACGCCTGCGTCGAGGCATGCCCGGTCGACGCGATCTTCGCCGAGCCCGAGCTCCCGGAGAAGTACGACTACGCGCTGGACCTCAACGGCCGATTCTTCGAAGAGATGAGCACCGCCGAGCGCACCGCCGGATGATGGCCGGCACGCGACCTCGAGTGGCGATCATCGGTGCCGGGCCGGCCGGCGCGTTCGCCGCGAGCTGTCTGCTGCGCGCCCGCGGCGACGCGGAGATCGACCTGTTCGAGCGGCTGCCCACCCCGTGGGGGCTGCTGCGCGGCGGCGTGGCGCCGGACCATCAGGAGATCAAGCGTCTGCAGGACACCTTCGAGCGCGAGACGCTGCAGCACGGCTGCCGCTTCTTCGGCAACGTGGAGATCGGAGTCGACGTTTCGCACGCCGAGCTCATGCGCCACTACACGGCCGTCATTTACGCGACGGGAGCCCAGACCGACAAGTCGCTGGGGATTTCCGGCGAGGATCTGCCCGGAAGCTGCGCCGCCACAGAGTTCGTCGCCTGGTACAACGGCCATCCCGACTACCGCGACCTCGAGTTCGACCTGTCGACGAAGAGGGCCGTCGTGATCGGCAACGGCAATGTCGCCGCCGACGTGGTGCGCATGCTCACGCGCAGCGCGTCGGAGCTCGAGCGGACGGACATTGCCGACCACGCGCTGGAGGCGCTGCGGCAGAGCAGCGTCGAGGAGGTGGTCGTGCTCGGACGGCGCGGTCCCGCGCAGGCGGCGTTCACGAGCGCCGAGCTGCGCGAGCTCGGGCACCTCGACGGCGTCCAGCTTCTCATCGACGGCGACGAGCTCGAGCTCGACGACATCTCGCGCGAGTGGCTCGACGAGCACGGGACGTTCACCGCGCGCACGAACATGGCGCTGCTGCGCGAGTTCGCGGCCCGCCCCGCGCAGCGCGCCGCCGCGCGCCGCCGGATCGCCCTGCGGTTCCTGCGCTCGCCGGTGGCGATCCGCGGGACCGGCCGCGTCGAGGCGCTTGACGTTCGCCGCAACGAGATCGTGCGGTCCGAGGACGGCTTGCTGCGGGCGCGCCCGGTGGGCGAGGAGATCGAGACGATCGAGTGCGGGCTCGTGCTGCGCTCCGTCGGCTACCGCGCGGTCCCGCTGCCCGAGGTGCCCTTCGACGAGCGCAACTTCGTGCTCCCCAACGAGCGCGGCCGGGTGATGACGCCCGATGGCGAGCCGCTGCCCGGCGTCTACGCCGTCGGCTGGATCAAGCGCGGCCCGACCGGGATCCTGGGCACCAACAAGCGCGACGCCGAAGAGACCGTGACGTGCCTGACCTCCGACATCGACGCGCTGCCGTCACCGGCGAGCCCCGGACGCCACGAGATTGACGCGCTGCTCGCCGCACGCGTCCCCGGGCTCGTCACAGCAGACGGCTGGCGCGCGATCGACGTCCATGAGCGCCAGCGCGGACGCAGCGAACTGCGCCCGCGCGTGAAACTGGCCTCCAGCGACGAGCTACTGGCCGCCGCTGTTACAGCGCCGTAGGACGTAGCGCCGGTCGCGGGCCACACGCGAAGCCTCTCGGAAGCCACGACGGGGTGCTGGGCCTGCCGCTCAAGTAGTGCCCTGTCGCTCGCCGATCGGGATACGTTCTGGGCCATCCCGGATCGACGGACACTCTTCTGATTGGCGTCAAGGGCATCCTGTACGGCGCCGTGCTGCTGGCGATGGCGGCCTACCAGGCCGACCGCGGAGTCGACGACGCGTGGAGCTTCGCACCCGTGTCAGCGTTCCTGCTGCTCGGCTGCCTGTTCGTGACGCTCGCGCTGCTGGCCAACCTAGGCCCGCAGCGAGACGCAGCCGCCGACGGCTGAGCACGGAGCGTTTGCGTTCAGCTCGCTTCGAGCGAGGCGCGCTCGACGCGGAGTCTGGCGAGCAGCGCATTGCGTGTCGTCCAGTTCACGGTCTTTCGAGGGGTCGCGCCCGTCGCTCTCGCGGAGCGCGGTGTCGGACCGTTGAAGGCGCAGCTCAAGCTGCCGGCGGCGGTGCTGCAGCGCGCTGACGCGCGCGCTGGTCGGGATCGTCTGCATGGCGACACGGCACCGCGGCTGCGAGAGATCGTCTGCGACGTGCTCGACACCGACGGCGCCGCCGTCGCGTTCGCGCTGCCGTCGCCGTCGATCTGGCCGCTTCCGCTCTATGAGCTGGCGCTGCTGACGGCGCACGAGCTGCGTGAGCACAACTCGCGCACCACGGTGCGAATCGTCACGCCCGAGACGCACGCGCTCGAGCTGTTCGGGCCGGCGGCGCGCGGCGCCGTCTGCCCGACGCTCGCTTCGCTCGGTGTCGACCTGAGCACCCGAGGCGCAACCGCGTGAGGTCGTCTCCGGCGCGCTCAGGCTGGCCGACGGCCGGCTGATCGCCGCCGACCACGTCATCACCTTCGCGGACGTCCTCGCACGCCCCATTTCGGGGCTGCCCGCGGATCGGCTCGGGTTTATCC
>DASYVZ010000543.1:0-6636 GCA_035936515.1 Solirubrobacteraceae bacterium
GCCCGTGGCGGCGTCGACGGCGACCAGTTCGCCCCCGTCGGCGCTCGGCCGCCGCTTCTCGTCCTCGCCGTCGCCCGCCATCAGCAGCACGGCGACGACCGCCGCCAGCAGCCCAGCAGCGCCGGCGGCCCATCCCCGGCCGCCTGCGGTCCGGATGAGTGCGGGGCGCGGGCGCTCGTGCTCGAGCGCCGGGTCGTGGTCGAGGATCGCGCGCTGCAGCCGCTTGAGCTCCGGTCCGGGTTCGAGGCCTAGTTCGTCGACCAGGAGCCGGCGCCCCTCCGCGTACACCTCCAGCGCGTCGGCCTGGCGGCCGGACCGGTAGAGGGCGAGCATGAGCTGGGCGCGCAAGCGCTCGCGCAGCGGATGGCGACGCACGAGCGTTCCCAGCTCAGCGACGAGCTCGCCGTGGCGCCCGAGTGCGAGGTCCGCCTCGACGCGCGACTCGACCGCGTCGAGCCACAGCTCGTCCAGGCGCGCGATCGCGTCGCGCGCGAACGGCTGGTGCTCGAGATCGGCGAGCGGGCGGCCGCGCCAGAGGTTCAGCGCGCCCCGCAGCGTTTCGGCCGCATCCGCGGGGCGACCGGCTTCCAGCGACCGCCGGCCCTCGTCGCAGCGGCGCTCGAACTCGTGCAGGTCAAGCTCGCAGCCTGCCAGCTCGGCGACGTAGCCCGGCGACCGCGTCCGCAGCACCTCGTGCGGCTCGAGCGCGCGGCGCAACCGCGACACGTGCTGCTGCAGGGCCGAGGCGGCGTCGTCCGGCGGCGACTCGCCCCACAGTCCGTCGACGAGGCTGTCGATGGACACCGCCTCACCGGCCCGCAACAGCAGGATCGCGAGCACGCTGCGCTGCTTCGCTCCGCCGAGGCGAATCGGCCGACCTGCGTCCGACACCTCGAGCGGACCCAGAATCCGGAATTTCAAAGGCTCGGGCAGGTTTGCGACGGTACCAGCGCCGGCGCCGTCAGTCGCCCGACGGCTGTTGTCAGCGTCTTGAAAGCGGCCTCGGGCAGCGTTCATGACGTGAAGCGCGTCGCCTATTCGCAGCACATGCTGGGCCGTCTGACCGCAGTCGGCCCGGGCCTTGTGGACGTCGAGTTGACGGGCGCGCAGCAGACGCCGCTGGGCGTGGGCGCGACGATCGCCTCGCAGCTGTCGTTCGCGACGCCGCGGTTCTTCTCCGCGGACGGGACGCTCGCAGTCGACGGCGAGCCGGCACTGCGCTTGCACACCATCGGTCGTGGCGTCCTGGCGCCGTCGCCCGACGACCACCTACGGCACGGAACGGCCATGTTCGACGCCTGCGGGATCGGGGCGCTGAGCGGCGCGCGGGGGCGGATCACCTCGAACTTCCTCGTCACGGCCGACGGCGCACTGACTGACGAGCAGGTCGTCGTGTTGTTCATTTACCGACAAGAAGGAGAGCTGCCATGAGATCCATCAAGATCGCGGCCGCCGCGGCGGGCTGCATGCTCGCGCTCGGCGGGTCCGCCGGCGCTGCCGGGAAGCACCGCGTCGTCGTCGACCGGGTCAACGAGCCCTACGAGTTCACCATCGACTGCTCGGACTTCGGTCCGTATAGCTTCGACAACATCGTCAGCGGCCACGAGCGCACGCGGGTGACGGAGGTGCGCACAGCCGACGGCACGCTGCTGCAGACCGTCGTTCACACCTCGTTCAGCGAGACTGACACGAACTCGGAGTCCGGCGCGTCGCTGGGACTGAAGGGCGCCTACCACGAGGTACTGGACTACCGAGCGAACACGCGCACGATCAGCGGCAAGGTGGCGCTCGGAACGCAGCCCGGAGGCGGCGGCACGTACATCCAGGAGGTCGGGCGGATCGTCATGGCGCTCGACACCTACGAGCCGCTGTTCGTCGCGGGCCCGCACGACGCATTCTTCGCGGGCGGCATCGACGTGCCGGTCTGCGCTGCGCTCGCCGACGCTTGAACGTCTGAAGGTCGCGCTGCGCGTGATGCGCCATCGGCGCGCAACGCAGCGCGACGTCAGACCTGCGGCAGCGTCCCGGCGACCTACTCCGGCGAGCCGTTCTCCCGTACCCCGGCGGCAGATCTGCGACTGCGACTCGCGATCCAGCAGCGCCCGCGCCCGCGCCGGTTTGGTCGTGATGACCGGCACAGACCGGTAGGACGATGCCCGCCCAACCGCGTCGCTGCTGGCTAATCAACGCCCCATGAGGAGAAACATGAACATCAAGTCCGCAAGGCTCAACGCCGCTGGTGCCGCCGTGCACCCCCAAACTGCCCGCTACGTCATACGCTCGATCACCACGCTCCCCGCCGCTGGCGCTGGAGCCTTCGTAGTCGCTCGTGGCGGCGACGACGAAAAGCCGCCCGCCGCGGCCAAGCCGGCGGCGTTTGCGATCACGGCGACCGCTGAGGGCAACAGCAAGGCGCTCGAGTTCCCGGCGACGGTCAAGTCGGGGCTGGTGACCATGACGCTGACGAATTCCGACAAGGTCCCGCGGTCGGCGGGGATCGTGCGCCTGCTCGGCGATCGCAGCGTCGATGACTTTCTCAAAGGCCGCCACGCGCCCAAGGTCCTTCACGTAGCGGCCGGGCTTGAGAGTTCTCAAACGAGGACGCGCGCCGGCGCAGGGATCGCACTCCCGGTGTCGTGTGTGAGGCTTACGAGCAGTGGTCCTTGACGCAGTCCTTCGTAAATCGGAGCAGGTGCCGTCCCGCTCGCTCAAGGTCGGCTTCGTCGTGGGCGCGTCCGTCGGCGTCCTCGGCGGTCTCATCGGTTTGGGGGGCGCGGAGTTCCGTCTCCCGCTGCTCATCGGCGTCTTCGGGTTCATGGCGTTGCAGGCGATCATCCTCAACAAGGCCATGAGCCTGATCGTGGTCGCCACCGCGTTGCCAGCGCGGTTACTGGGCGTGCCGCTCGATGACGTCGTGGCGGAGTGGGACGTGATCGTCAACGTGCTGGCGGGCAGCCTCCTCGGCGCGTGGCTAGGAGCGACTTGGGCCACGCGTATGGCGTCGGCAACCTTGTACCGCGTTATCGCCGCGCTCCTCGTATTGATCGCGGTCGCGCTTGCCTCCAACCACGTAGGCACCATCCCATCGCTCGAGCTCGCGACAGAAGTACAGGTGGCCGCTGGGGTCGCGGCTGGCCTCGTGATCGGGATCATCGCGGCATTGATGGGAGTGGCTGGCGGCGAGCTGCTGATTCCGACCATCGTGTTGCTCTACGCGGTTGACCTGAAACTCGCAGGAAGCCTCTCGCTCGCTGTCTCGCTGCCCACGATGCTCGTCGCTTTCGCTCGCTACAGCCGGGACGGCAGCTTCGTCGTCCTGCGCGAGCATCGCCGCTTCGTCCTCACAATGGCGGCGGGGTCTGTCACCGGAACCATTGGCGGCGGACTGATGCTTGGCGTAGTCCCGACAGGCGTGCTTCTGCCGTTGCTCGTCGCCCTGCTGCTGACGTCCTCGGTGAAGGTGTGGCGGCACGACCACGGCCCTCTCTCGTAGGGCGCCGCCAAACGCCCGGGGAGACTAACGGTGGTGCTCGGTGCGTCCCCACGAGTCGATGCCTTCTTCGCTACCCGGCCCGTGGGAGCTTGCGGCCGAGGGTCTCGAGCGCGGCGCGCAGCGCCTCGTCGCGTGGCGTGTCGGCATCGTCGGCGGCGCGGACGTCGGGTGCGATCCCGTCGCCGGCGAGGTTGCGGCCGTCAGGGGTGAAGTAGCGCCCGGTCGTGAGGTTCAGCGCGCCGCCGTTGTCAAGCGGCAGAAGCGTCTGAAAGACGCCTTTGCCGAAGGTGGTCCTGCCGACGACCGTCGCACGATCGTGATCTTGCAGCGCGCCGGTGACGATCTCGGCGGCGGACGCCGTGGCGCCGTCGACGAGCACCACCACCGGTAGATCGCCGGCGGCGGGCGACCCGACCGCCACGAGCCGCCGGTCGGGGCCGGAGCGGCCGCGCGTCGTCACGATCTCGCCATCCTCGACGAATTCGCTTGCGACGCGCTGAGCCTCCTTGACGAGGCCGCCCCCGTTGCCGCGCAGATCCAGGACGATCCCCTCCGCGCCACGCTCGCGAGCTTCGCCGATCGCGTCGCCCAGTTGCTCGTGGGCGCCTTGCGTGAACGCCGACAGCGTGATGTGCGCCACGCGCTGGCCGGCAGCGCGCCGCGCCTCGCGTTCGACGACCGGCACCGAGACCGTCGCGCGGCGCACGCGCTTTGTCAGCGTCCTGCCGTCGCGGCGCAGGCGCAGCCGTACCTCGCTGCCGGCCGGCCCCTTGACCAGCGCGGTGGCGACGTCGGTCGGCCGCCCCGCCAGCGATCGTCCGCCGGCGGCGACGATGACGTCGCCGCGCCTGATGCCGGCGCGTGCGGCCGGCGATCCCCGCACGACACCCTGTACCTGCAGGCCGGCCTTGATCCCGCGGACGGTGATGCCGACGCCCTGAAAGCGCCCGTGGGTCGCTTCCTGGAAGCGGTCGTACTCGCTCGCCGTCAGATAGGACGAGTATTCGTCGTCGAGGTCGCGCACGATTCCGGCGATCGCGGCATCGGCCAGCTGCCCCTCGTCGACCTCCTCGATGTACGTCGCGTCGACCTTTGCGATCGCCTCGGCGACGACCCGTCCCTCTCGGTCGACGAGGGCGTCGGCCACCGGCCCGGGCAGCAGCTGCGGATGGCCGCCCAGCCAGACGCCGGCGAGCAGCACGATCGGGGCAAGCACCGCGCACAGCCGCCGTCGCCACCGTTGGCGGCGTTCGGTCACCTGCACGAGGCTGGGCTCACGCATACATACCGGCCGGTTCGGCGGCTACTCCGCTGGGGTTCCGAACGCGTTGGCGCCGTACTCCCACTCCTCCTTCGAGACGCGGCCGTCGTCGTCGGTGTCATAGAGGCTGAAGTACGCGCGCTTGAAGCGGCTTTCGTCGAACGACGACGGTGTCCAGGCCTCGCCCAGCCCGGAGACATCGAAGCGCTCGGCGACCTCGTCGGCATCCAGCTCCGAGTCGCCGTCGGCGTCGGCGTCGTCGAACACGACGACGTCGACGTCCTCCGGATACCAGAGCTCGGTCCCGGTTCGCCACTCCTCCTCGGAGATCCGCCTGTTGCCGTCACGGTCCCACAGCCGGAAGGCGTTGCCCGCGATCTGATCACGGTCAAGCTCGGAGTCCGCGTCGGCATTCCAGGTGTCGAAGACATCCGATACGTCGGCGCTCTCGCGGATCTCGTCGTCATCCAGATACGAATCGCCGTTGGCGTCGAGCGTCCCGAAGCCGGGGCTCGTCGCTACGACCGGGGCGGTTGGGTCCACCACGGTGCTCGCGTCGATCGCCGCTTGCCCCTCGACGTCCTTGAACGCGAGGTCGTCGAAGAACTGATCGCCGGCTTCCTCCCGGAAGTCGTCGTCGACGAGCCGCACCGTGCCGTCGACCTCGACCTCGTCGCCTTCGGTGACGCCAAGGGGCAGCATCGTGCCGTAGACGATCAGGTCGTCTCCGCCGCCGTCGGACTCGTCGAGGAGAAATCCGCCCTGCAGGTAGAAGATCTCGGCAACCTCGCCGCGCAGCTCGACGGTCTGGCCCACGTAGTCCGCGGGATCCGACGTGATGTCGCTGATGTCCGGCGCGGCGCTGACATCGTCGTCGCCGCATCCCGCCGCGAGCATCGTCGCCGCGATCAGTGCGAGCAGCGTCGGCAGGCGCAGCGACAGCCTCCGCCGTGTACGCCCCAGACGTTCCGTATTCCGGTTTGGGTTCATGGCGTTCTCCTTTCGTCATGGTCCTCGTGCGGCTCGGCGCGTCCCGGCGTCGCGATAGATGCACTCCACGAGCCCCACGACGCCGCGCGCGACGCTCGTCCGGGTTTCCAGCATCAGCAGGCGCTGACCGCGACCGACGAGGTCCAGCGCGGCGCACGCGGCGCCGAATCCGCTCCGACGACGATCGTGTCGTAGTCGGCCATCCCGGCCCGTCTTTCCCCCCGCGCTGCACGCCCGGCGCCAACAGGTCATTCGGCGGACGTTCTCGCGGCGGTGGCCGGCTGGTCGTTATCGAGCACGAACGTCGCGCGCAGCCGCATGAAGGGATGACGTCGCCGGGTCAGAGGTCGACGATGACCCGTTCGCGCTCTCCGGAGTCGGAGGTGACCTCGAGCGCGACCGGCCGTTCGCTGAAGAACTCGACGGGGATGTTGAACAGCACGAGCGCGCCCTCGATCACGCGATCGTCGACTGATCCCGGCTCAGGCAGGCAGCGATCCGGGGGCAGCGGCTCCGGGTCATAGTCGAAGGGGTTGCCCGCGGGAAGCTCGGTCGGCGAGAAGCGCTGCCCAAAGGCACCGACGAGGGCCAGACGGTCGCTGGGCACACGGACGCGGTCGTCCTCGTTGCAGACGCGGATGAACGCTCCCAGCCAGAGCCGGTCGCGCCCCGCGCGCCGGTCGCCGATGAGCGCCTCATCGGGCTTGACGTGGGGGTTGAGCTGCCGCGTGATCTGCGGCGTGTACGCGATGCCGTCGAGGTGGATCGTCCCGCCGATCGGCACCGCCTCGTCGTCGTCGACGCCCTCGCCAGGTGGGGGCACGCCGGCGGTTCGCGCCCCGCTGAGGTCCTCGCGCTCTGCGCCCTCACCCTCCCCGTCGCCGCCGCAGCC
>DASYVZ010000544.1:0-2657 GCA_035936515.1 Solirubrobacteraceae bacterium
GGACGCGCTCTGCGAGGCCCTGCCCGACGCGGTTGTCACCGACGTCGGCTCCACGAAGGCTTCGCTCGTCGGCGCGATCGACCATCCGAACTTCATCGGCGGCCACCCGCTCGCGGGCGCCGAGGCGACCGGCGTCGCGCATGCCCGCGCGGACCTCTTCCTGGGCGCCACGTGGTATCTGACTCCGCGCCCGGCCACCCCCGGCATCCTGTACGAGCGCCTCGCGCGGTTCGTCGCCGGTCTCGGCGCGGTCCCGACGGCGATCGGGCCGGCCGACCACGACCGGCTCATGGCGGTCGTCTCGCACCTGCCGCACGTCGTCGCCAACCTCCTCGTTGCGCAGGCCGCCGAGGCGCTCGGCGGCGAGACGCTGCCGGCCACCGGCCCGAGCTTTCGCGACGCCACACGCGTAGCGGGCTCCAACCCGGAGCTGTGGGCGCAGATCTACAGCGCCAACCGCGACGCGCTGGGCACGCAGATCGACGACCTCGTCCGGCGGCTGGGGGAGGTGCGCGCGCTGCTCGACGCCGGCGACGCCGCCGCCCTCGCGGCGTGGCAGGACAACGCCGCGCAGCAGCGCGGCGCGCTGCTGCAGGTCGGGCTGGCGGGTCCCGACGCCGGAGCCGTGCAGCAGATCTCCGCGGTCGTTCCCAACAAGCCCGGCGTCGTGGCGCAGATCGCGCTCGCGCTGGGCCGCGGCGGCATCAACATCACGGACATGTCGCTGGCGCCCGAGGCCGACAACCGCACCGGGATGGTGATGCTCTGGCTCGACCCGGCGGAAGCGCAGCGCGCGATCGGGCTCATCGCCGAGCTCGGGTATCCGGCGGCGTAGTGGCATCCGTGCGCTTCGAGCCCTCCGGCCGCCTGCGCGGGAGCGTCACCGCGCCGCCGGACAAGTCGATCTCGCACCGCGCCGCGCTGCTGGGCGCGATGTCGGCGGAGCCGGTGCGGATCGCCAACTATTTGCGGGCTGCGGACACGCTCTCGACGCTCGACGCGTTGCGGGCGCTCGGCGCACTCGTCGAGGAGCACGATGACAACACGGTCGTCGTGCGCGGCAGCGGGCTGCGCGAGGCCCGTGAGCCGGGCGGGCCGATCGACGTCGGCAACGCCGGCACCCTCGTGCGGCTGCTGCCCGGCTGGCTGGCGGCGCAGGAGGGTCGCATCTTCGTGCTCGACGGCGACAGCTCGATCCGCCGGCGGCCCGTCGACCGCATCGCGGCGCCGCTGGGCCTGATGGGCGCCGACATCCGCGCCAGCGAGGGGCGCTTCCCGCCGTTCGTCGTGTACGGCACCCGGCTGTCCGCGATCACCTACGAGATGCCCGTCGCCAGCGCCCAGGTGAAGTCCTGTGTGCTGCTCGCCGGCTTGGCCGCCGCCGGCACGACGAGCGTCGTCGAGCCGGCGCCGAGCCGCGATCACACCGAGCGGATGCTGGCGGGGGCCGGCGTCGCCGTCGACCGCCGCGGGCTGACGGTGTCGGTCACGTTCACCGACGAGCTCGACGCGCCGAACGTCCTCGTGCCGGGCGACCTCTCCTCGGCCGCGTTCATGATCGCGGCCGGGGTGCTCGTGAAGGGCTCGCGCCTCGTCGTGCGCGACGTCGGGGTCAACTGGACGCGGACGGGATTCCTGCGGATCCTCGAGCGGATGGGCGCCATCGCTCTGGGCGACCTCGAGGAGCCCTCCGCGGCGGTTGCGCCGAGCGAGCCGATCAGCGACATCGACGTCACCGCCGGGCCGCTCGTCGGTACGGTCGTCGCGGCCGAGGAGGTGCCGCTCGCGATCGATGAGCTACCTCTGGTCGCCCTCCTGGGCTGCTTTGCCGAAGGCGAGACCGTCGTGCGCGGCGCGCAGGAGCTGCGCGTCAAGGAGTCCGACCGGATCGCCGGCGTGGTCGAGGGGCTCCGTGGTCTTGGGGCGACGATCGAGGCGACCGAGGACGGCTTTGCGGTGACGGGCAGCGCCGGCGCGGCGCTGCGCGGCGGGACGATCGACGCCCGTGGAGATCACCGGATGGCGATGCTCGGCGCGGTCGCGGGTCTCGCTTCGGAGGAGGGAGTCGACGTCGTCGGCATGGAGGCCGCGGCGGTTTCCTATCCGGGGTTCGTGGACGATCTGGCGCGACTGGCGTGAGGCCGGCGGTCGGTCCGGGCGCAGGGCGTGGTCTCCGCGCGGTCAGATCGGGGGGCTTCGCCGCGCTCGCGGGCCGCAGCGCGTCGTCACGCGCGCCGGCTTGTGTGACGAGCGCCTCGGCTCGGCGAGCGCTCGCGCACGCCCGGTGCTGGCGAACAGGGCGGGGCGCAGCCCAAGCCGCTCGAGGTCGATCACGACGGCGGCGAGCACGACGTCCTTCTCCGGCGGCCCGGCCCGAGCCCGCCGATCGACCTTGATCAGCCAGTGACCGCCCTGGTGCGGGCGCGCCCGCACCAAGCGGCCGAGCAGCAGGTCGTGCGGATGGCCTGCGTGCCGCAGCCGCTCGACCTGCTCCTCGACCCACTGGTCGATCTCGTGCGGCTCCCCCGGCGCCAGCAACGAGATCATCAGGTCATACATCGCCTGAACCGGGCTTAGTGCGTGTGCGGGCCGTCGGAGCCGCAGGCGCAGCTGATGATCTCGCGCGTGATCGTCCGATCGTCGGTGTGCATGTGCGT
>DASYVZ010000545.1:0-6809 GCA_035936515.1 Solirubrobacteraceae bacterium
AAAGGTGGTGTGGATCCGCGAGCGCTCGTCGACGAGCTGCGGCAGCACGCTGAAGTACGTCTTGTCGAGCTGGTTGAGCTCGCGCCAGCGCTCGATCAGCGGGATGATCGGATGCTCGTCGCGGATCGCCTGCAGCACGCGCGCGTCGGTCGAGAAGCCGGTCTTGCCGCGGCGCTTCTTGGACAGCTCGAGCTTCGTGAAGAGGACCTCCCCGAGCTGCTGCGGCGAGCCGATGACGAACTCCGTCCCGGCGTGCTCCCAGATCTCGATCTCCAGCGTGCGGATCTCCTCGCGCACGCGCGCGGTGATGTCGCGCAGCCGGGCGGTGTTCAGCCGCACGCCCTCGACCTCCATCCGGCGCAGGACCGGCACGAGCGGCAGCTCGATCTGCTCCATGACCTTGACGAGATCGCGCACGACGATCTGCTCGCGCTGCCACGCCGACAGCTCGCCGACGAGCAGCGCCTCGCGCGCGAGATCGTCCTCCACGCCCGGCGCGCCGAGGCCGCGCTCCTCGAGCAGCTCGCGCAGCGGGTAGCCGCGGCGCGCGGGCTCCAGCAGGTAGGCGCCGAGCAGCGCGTCGTGGGCGAGGTTCGGCGGCACGCTGCCGAACGCCTTGGCGTCGTAGGCGACCACCGGCCGCTCGCCGGCCGCCGCGACGACCTGCGCCGGGTCGTCCATCGCACCGGTCAGGACCTCGCGCCCGGCCGCGACCGCGAAGCGCCACGTCGTCTCGAGCGCCAGCAGCTCGCCCTCGGGGATCTCGGGGGCGCGCGCGGCAAGCACGAGCTCGGCGGCGGAGCCGCCGAACGTGGCGACGTCGGCGAGCGTGCCCGGCCGCACGCGCGCGGTGACCTGCGTCGAGGCGACCGGTGCGGGAGCGGCCTCGTCGGATCCCAGGAACTCCTCCAGGCGGCGCAGCGGATCGCGCAGCTCGAACTCCCGGAAGACCTCGCGCAGCTTCGAGCGATCGGGCGCCTGCGAGGCGGCCTGCACGACGTCGAGGTCGATCGGCAGGTCACGCCGCATCGTCGCCAGCACCTTCGACAGGCGGGCGTTCTCGGCGTGCTCGGCGAGGTTCTGCTTGCGCTTGGCGCCCGTGATCTCGTCGATCGAGCCGAGCACCGCCTCGAGGTCGCCGAACCTCTGCAGCAGCTGCGAGGCCGTCTTGTCGCCGATCCCGGGGACGCCCGGGATGTTGTCGCTCGTGTCGCCCTTCAGGCCGTAGAAGTCGGGGATCAGCTCGGGCGCGATCCCGTAGCGGTCGACGACCGCCCCGTAGTCGTAGAGCTTCGTGTCGGTGATCCCGCGCGACGTCGCCATGACGCTGACGAGCCCGCCGGGGTCGATGAGCTGGAAGGCGTCGCGGTCGCCGGTGACGATCACGGTGGGGATGCCCTGCTCGCGGGCTCGCTCGGCGAGCGTCGCGATGACGTCGTCGGCCTCGAAGCCCGGCAGCCGGGTGTTCTTGTAGCCGAAGGCCTCGACGAGCGGCTCGAAGTGCGGCCACTGCTCCTTGAGCAGGTCCGGCCGCGTCAGGCGCCCCGCCTTGTACTCCGAGTAGACCTCCTTGCGCCCGCTCGCGCCGGCGTCCCAGGCAACGATCGTCGGCTTCGTGCCGTGCTCGGTGAGGATCTTCACGAGCATCGACGCGAAGCCGAAGATCGCGTTCGTCGGAAAGCCGGTCGAGGTGGCGATCGACTCCGGCAGCGCGAAAAAGGCCCGATAAACGAGTGAGTTTCCGTCGATCAGATACAGCTCGTCGGGGCGGTCGGCCATCGCCGCGCCACTTTACGCGGACCGCCCCCTGTGTCAGGCGCAGCAGATACATTGCGCCTCGGAGGAGCCCCAAGCCCAAGGACGAGCACGATGAGCCTCATCTACACCTGCGATCTCTGTGGCGAGACGATCGGTGCTGACACGCCGTACGTAACGCTCAACGGCAATGGCGACCGCGCCCGCGACTTCTGGCGGACCGGTTACGTCGGCCACTACCACGCCGACCCGGAGATCGGCTGCTGGAACCGCATCGTCGACGCGATCCGCCTCTGCGATGCACCGCGCCTGGACGCGATTCCGACCGCGAGCTACCAGTCGATCACCGCCAGGCGGCGCAAGCACCGTCCGCCCGAGCCCGACGACGGGATCGCGCCCCCGGCGTAGAGAGGGCGCCGATCCGCGCCTGATCGGGTCCGTATGCTCGGCGGATGAAGGTCACGGTCAGCGGAGCGACGGGCCGCGTCGGGCGCCACCTCGTCGCGGCGCTGAAGGAGCGCGGTGACGACGTCGTCGCGCTGTCGCGCGACGCCGACAAGGCGGGCGAACGGCTCGGCGTGCCCGCCTATGGCTGGGACCTGAAGAACGAGGCCGTTCCCAAGGAGGCGCTCGCCGGCCGCGACGCGGTCGTCCACCTCGCGGGCGAGGACGTCGGCCAGCGCTGGAGCAAAGAGGTCAAGGCCGAGATCCTCGACAGCCGCGAGAAGGGCACCCGAAACATGGTGCACAGCATCTTCGAGACGAAGCCGCGGCCGCGGTCCTTCATCTGTGCGTCGGCGTCCGGCTACTACGGCGCGCGCGGCAGCGAGCCCGTCGACGAGTCCGAGCCGCCGGGCGGCGACTGGCTCGCCGAGGTCTGCGCGCGCTGGGAGCGCCAGGCCGAGACGGCGAAGGTCGGCACGCGCCTGGTGATCGTGCGCACCGGCATCGTGCTCGACGCCGGCGGCGGCGCGCTCGCGAAGATGCTGCCGTTCTTCAAGGCCGGCGTGGGCGGCCCCGTCGGCGGCGGCAAGCAGTACATGCCGTGGATCCACCGCGACGACCTCGTCGGGATCTACCTCGCGGCGATCTACCATGACCGCTTCAACGGGGCGATCAACGCCTCGGCACCGGAGCCGGTGACGAACAAGCACTTCGCCAAGGCGCTGGGGCACGCGATCAGCCGGCCCGCGGTCGCGCCCGTGCCCGGCTTCACGATCAAGCTCATGTACGGAGAGATGAGCCAGATCGTCCTCAAGGGCGTGCGAATGGTGCCGGGCCGAGCCGCCGAGCTCGGCTACGAGTTCCAGCACGCCGATCTTGACGAGGCGCTGCGCGACACGCTGGCCTCCTGAGGCGCGGCGGGGGCGCCCCGGGTCAGTGGCGCGCCCGCTTGCGGCGTCCCCAGTCGGACGTCGGCTTGGCCGGCACGAACAGCCAGATCAGGACGCCGACGAACGTCAGCAGCAACCCGCTGGCGAGCCCGATGCGCTCGCCGTAGCCCTTCTTGCCCGACAGGAAGCTCGCGACGATCGCCGACAGCAGCCAGCCGTAGAGCAGGTACAGCGCGAGCTCCCCGATGACCGCGAGGACCGTCATCCGCCGAGGTATGCCTTCTGCACGTCGGGGTTGGTGCGCAGCGCCTCGGAGCGGTCGCTCAGCGCGATCCTGCCCGTCTCGAGCACGTACGCGCGCCGCGAGACGGCGAGCGCGTAGTTGGCGTTCTGCTCGACGAGCAGGATCGTCGTGCCCTGGTCGTTGATCTCGGCGATCGTCTCGTAGATGCGCTCGACGAGGATCGGCGCGATGCCCATCGACGGCTCGTCGAGCAGCAGCAGCTTCGGCCGGGCCATCAGCGCGCGCCCGATGGCCAGCATCTGCTGCTCGCCGCCGGACATCGTGCCGGCCTTCTGGCGCTCGCGCTCCTGCAGGCGCGGAAACAACTCGTAGACGCGGGCCACGTCCTCGGCGACCGCGTCCCTGTCGCGGCGCAGGTAGGCACCCATGTCGAGGTTCTCGCGCACGGTCATGCGCGGGAAGCAGCGCCGTCCCTCCGGCGACTGGGAGATCCCGAGCTTGACGATGTCCGACGGCGGCGTGCGCGTGATGTTCTCGCCGCTGAAGCGGATGTCGCCCGTCCGCGGCGGCGTGAGCCCCGAGATCGAGCGCAGGGTCGTCGACTTGCCGGCGCCGTTGGAGCCGATCAGCGTGACGCACTCGCCCTCGTCGACCGTGAGCGAGATGCCCTTCAGCGCCTCGATGTTGCCGTAGAAGGTGTGGATGTCGTCGATCTCGAGCAGCGCCATCAGCCGGCCTCGCCACCTTCGTGCTGGCGCTCGCCTTCCTGCTTGCCGAGGTACGCCTCTACGACCCGCGGGTCGCTGCGGACGGTCGCGGCGTCGCCGTCGGAGATCTTCTCGCCGTGGTCGAGCACGGTGACGTGCTCGGAAACACCCATCACGACCTTCATGTCGTGCTCGATGAGCAGGATCGACAGGGCGCGCTCGTCGCGCAGGCGCTCCATGAAGCGCGTCAGGTTCTCCGACTCCTGCGGGTTCATTCCGGCGGTAGGCTCGTCGAGCAGCAGCAGCTTGGGGTCCGAGGCCAGCGCGCGGGCGATCTCGACGCGGCGCTGGTCGCCGTACGACAGGTTCGTGGCCAGCTGCTCGTGCAGCGCCGGCCGCAAACCGACGTACTCGAGCATCTCACCCGCCTTTTCGCGCACGTGCCGTTCCTCGCGCCGCACGCGTGGCGGCCGCAGGATCGACCCGAAGAGCCCGGCCTTCATGCGCGCGTGCTGGCCGACCATGACGTTCTCGAGCGCCGACATCGTGCCGAACAGGCGGATGTTCTGAAACGTCCGCGCCATCCCGAGGGCCATGATCTTGTCGGGGCGGCCGCCGGTGATGTCGCGGCCATCGAAGCGCACTTGTCCCAGCGTCGGCTTGTAGAGCCCGGTGAGGATGTTGAAGAACGTCGTCTTGCCGGCCCCGTTGGGACCGATCAGCGAGACGATCGCGCGCCGCGGGATCACGAACGAAACGTCGTTGACCGCCGTCAGACCGCCGAACTGCTTCGTCACGTCGTGTGCCTCGAGGATCGGTCCGTCCGTCGTCGTGTCGCCGGTCATGGCACCCTCGTATGTACGACGCCGTCGTCGCCGACCCCGAGATCCTCGAGTCCCTCCGACAGCTCCATCTGTCGTCGTCGCTCGGGGATGATCCCCTCAGGGCGCAGCACCATCATGATCACGAGCAGGAAGCCGAAGATCCCGAACGAGAGCTCGGTCAGGTCGAAGTCCAGCCCGATCTTGCTCGGGACCTCGTTGAGGATGTCTGGGATCAGGCGGTTGATGATGAACGACAGCACGATCGCGCCGATGACGACGCCCCAGATCGAGCCCAGGCCGCCGAGGATGACCATCGCCAGGACGAAGATCGAAAACGAGAACTGGAACTGGTCAGCGTTGACGGTGTTCAGGAACGAGCCGAGGAACGCGCCGGACAGGCCGCCGAACGCCGCCCCTGTCCCGTAGGCCAGCAGCTTGGTCTTCACGAGCGGGACGCCCATGCTGGCGGCCGCCACCTCGTCCTCGCGCAGCGCGATCCACGCGCGCCCCAGCCGCGAGTCGCGCAGCCGGAAGTTCGCGAACAGCGCGATGAGCACCATCGCAAAGGCGACCCAGTACCAGGGCCTCAGGTTCAGCGAGCTGAACGGGTCCACGAACGGCAGGTCGATCTTGTCGACGGGCGTGATCCCCTGCCGGCCGTTGGTCAGCTTCGTCCCGAAGGCGGTGACCTCGTCGCCGTTGATCGCGAAGCGGTGGACGATCTCGCCGAAGGCGAGGGTCACGATCGCGATGTAGTCGCCGCGCAGGCGCAGCGTCGGCAGGCCGATGAGGATTCCGGCGATCGTCGTCGCGATGATCGCCAGCACGACCACGATCAGGAAGTTCACGTGAATCCCCGGTAGCTCTGCGGCGGCGCCGGTCACGAGGATGTGGATGCCCTCGCCGCCGTTGGCCTCGATGTGAAACAAGGAGCCGAAGTAGCCCATCGTGTAGGCGCCGATCGCGAAGAACGCCACGTAGCCGAGGTCGAGCAGGCCGGCGAAGCCGACGATGATGTTCAGCCCAAGCGCCATGACGACGTACGCCAGGGCGATCGTCGCGTCGTCGAGGAAGCCGCCGCCGCTGGCGAAGAAGAACGGCAGCACAGCACCGGCGACGATCCCTGCGACGGCGAGGCCGACATGAGCCTGACGCGGCAGGGTCGGCGCCCTCAGGCGCGCTACGGAGGAACGCGCGGAACTCAACCGGCCTCCCGCGTCTCCTCGCCGAGCAGGCCCGACGGCTTGAAGACCATGATCAGGATGAGGTAGGCGAACACGATCGCCGGCGTCCACTCGCTGCCGATCCGGTTGTCGGAGGTCTGCTGGATGACGCCGATGATCAGGCCCCCCAGCACCGCGCCGCGGATGTTGCCGATCCCGCCCATCACCGCAGCGGTGAAGGCGATCAGGCCGGCCGTGAAGCCCTGGAAGTACCAGATCGTCGTCTGGTAGAGCGCGTAGATCAGCCCCGCCGAGCCGGCCAGCATGCCGCCGATGAGAAAGGTGGCGGAGATCGTCGTGTCGACGTTGATGCCCATGAGGCGGGCGGCGTCGGGATCCTGCGCCGTCGCGCGCATCGCCTTCCCCAGGCGGCTGCGCGAGATGAAGGTCGTCATCGCCAGCACGAGCGGGATCGTGACGACGATCGCCAGGGCGTCTCCGTGCGTCACGAAGACGCCGGCGACGCTGAAGAGCACCTGCTGGGAGTCGATCAGGTCGACGATGCCCTGCTGGGAGCCGCCGCGCCACAGCAGGCCGACGTTCTGCAGGATGAAGGAGAAGCCGACGGCCGTGATCAGCGGCGCCAGCCTCGGAGCGCCCCGCAGCGGGCGGTACCCGACGCGCTCGATCATGACGTTGAGCACGCCCGAGGCGAGCATCGCCACGATCAGGGTGAGCAGCAGGCCGGCGACGAGACCGCCGGGACCGACCGCCGCGGTCAG
>DASYVZ010000546.1:0-4985 GCA_035936515.1 Solirubrobacteraceae bacterium
GCGTAGCCGCGTCTCGCGCGTGTACCGCGGGCCGCGCGGCCTGACGACCACGATGGAGAGCGGTCCCAAGCTCTACTTCGGGGGCGCCGCGCGCCCGGACGCGATGTGGGGAGCGGCGGCGCAGGTGCTCGCCAGCAGCACCTCGCGCGGGGCGGCGTACCTCGACCTGCGGATTCCCGAGCGGCCTGTTGCCGGCGGGCTGCAGCCTCAAGAGTCTCAACCTCAGCTTTAGCTTGAGGAGCCGGAACAGACGATTCTCGTGCTCAGGTCGAGAGTCTGGGGTTTTGCAACTGTTCTTGCGGCTGTAGACTTCGCGTTGACACGAGTTCCGGCCCGTGCGTACTGTGGTTTCCCCGGAACCGGGTTGCGGGAGCAAAATCCCTCAACAATTACTCAAGGGTCGGACGTCTCCTCATGGAATCCAGCAGCAGCTATCTCGCGGTCATCAAGGTCGTCGGCGTCGGCGGCGGTGGTACCAACGCCGTCAACCGGATGGTCGACGCAGGTCTGCGCGGCGTGGAGTTCATCTCGGCCAACACCGATGCCCAGGCGCTGCAGATGACGGACGCCGACATCAAGCTCAACATCGGGCACGACCTCACGAAGGGCCTGGGTGCGGGCGCCAACCCGGAGATCGGCTTCGGCGCGGCTGCCGAGTCGCGCGACGACATCAAGGAGGCGCTCAAGGGCGCCGACATGGTCTTCGTCACGGCGGGCGAGGGCGGCGGCACCGGCACGGGCGCGGCGCCCGTGATCGCCGAGATCGCCAAGAACGAGATCGGCGCGCTGACCGTCGGGGTCGTCACGAAGCCGTTCGAGTTCGAGGGCAGTCAGCGCACCCGTCAGGCCGAGGAGGGCATCGAGCGCCTGCGCGAGGTCGTCGACACGCTCATCGTCATCCCCAACGAGAAGCTGCTGTCGGTCGTCGAGCGGCGCACGACGATGCTCGACGCCTTTCGCGAGGCCGACAACGTCCTGCGCCAGGGCGTCCAGGGCATCACCGACCTCATCACGATCCCGGGGCTGATCAACCTCGACTTCGCCGACGTGCGCACGATCATGCAGGACGCCGGCTCGGCGCTCATGGGCATCGGCACGTCCAACGGCGAGAACCGCGCTGCCGACGCTGCGCGGATCGCGATCTCCAGCCCGCTCATCGAGGAGGACGTCGAGGGCGCAACCGGGATCCTGCTGAACATGACCGGCGGCCGCGACCTCGGCCTCTTCGAGGTCAACGAGGCCGCCGAGATCGTCCGCGAGGCGGCGGCGCCCAACGCGAACATCATCTTCGGCGCGGTCATCGACGAAAGCCAGGGCGACGAAGTCCGCGTGACCGTCATCGCCACCGGGTTCGACCACGGCCGGGCGCGCCCGCGCACCGCGCGCGAGCAGACGCGCGAGAGCGCGATGTCGCGCGATCGCGGCCCGCGCCTCGGCGACCGCCAGCGTTCCTCGCTCGAGATCCCCGACGACGAGATCGAGATCCCGCCGTTCCTGCGCTGAGCCGCGGCGCGCTCTACGCGTTGAAGAGCCGGATTGTCAGCGGGTAGCGGTACTCCTCGCCCTGCCCCGCCTTCGCGGCGGCCAGGCAGATGCAGATGATCCACACCAGGGCGAGCAGGATGAGCACCGGGATGAGCGCCAGCCCGACGATGAAGAAGATGAGCACGAACGTCGCGATGCCGAGGACGATCGCGTAGAGCATCACCGAGAGGTTGAAGTTCAGCGCCTCGGCCGCGTGACGACGCACGAACGGGTCGTCCTTCTTGACGAGGTAGATGACGAGCGGCCCGACGAACGGAAAGCCGATGACGAGGCTCAGCAGCGCCGAAAGATGCGCCGCAAGCGCCCACGTGTTGGAATCGTCGCGGGCGTTCTGCGGGCTGGCGGGCGGCACCGCCGAGGACAGCGCGTCCGTCCAGCGCGAGCCATCCCAGTAACGCAGGCTGCCCGAGCCGGCGGGATCCGGATACCAGCCGGCGGCCGCGGCGGGCGGTGGCTCGGGTCTGCCGAACGGGTCCATCATGCAACCTTAGTCCTGCTCCGCACACGCGACGGCCGCTCGGAGCAGCGAAACTCCAGCCGATTGGCGCCGCGGCGCTCGGCGGTCGCTCCGCTAGCCTCGTCGGTGTGTCCACTCCGACGCTCAAGCGCACGCCGCTCTTCGATGCGCATGTAGCGGCGGGCGCGAAGCTGGTCGCCTTCACCGGCTGGGAGATGCCCGTCCAGTACCCCGAGGGCATTCGCGCCGAGCACGAGGCGGTGCGCGACCGGGCCGGCGTCTTCGACGTCTCCCACATGGGCGAGGTGCAGTGCTCGGGCCCCGACGCGGAGGCCTTCCTGCAGCACGTGCTCTCCAACGACGTGGCGGGGATGGCGATCGGCGGCGCGCAGTACTCCATGCTCTGCAATCACGCCGGCGGGCTGCTCGACGACCTGTTCACCTACCGCCTTGCGGCCGATCGGTTCCTGACGGTGACGAACGCCGCCAACCACGGCTCCGATGTCGCGTGGATGCACGAGCAGGCGGCGGGTTACGACGTGCAGGTCGAGGACGTTGCCAGCGCCTACGCGATGCTCGCCGTGCAGGGTCCGCGGGCGCGGGAGATCGTCGAGCAGATCGCCGACAGCCCGCTGCCCGCGCGCATGCAGGCCGCGCGGCGCATCATCCTCGGCCGCGAGGCGCTCGTCTGCGGCACCGGCTACACCGGCGAGGACGGCGTCGAGCTGCTGCTCGCCCCCGCCGACGCGCCCGCCGTCTGGGAGGAGCTGCTGCGCCGCGGTGTCGTTCCGTGCGGCCTCGCCGCGCGCGACACGCTGCGCCTCGAGGTCTGCTATCCGCTCTACGGCAACGACCTGTCGTCGGATCGCAACCCGATCGAGGCCGGCCTCGGCTGGGCCTGCAAGGAGGACACCGGCTTCATCGGCTCCGAAGCCGTGCGCCGCGCCCGTGAGGAGGGCACCGCCGAGAAGCTCGTCGCCTTCAAGATGACCGGCCCGGGCATCGCGCGCCAGGGCAACCCCGTCGCCGGCGGCGGCGAGGTGACGAGCGGCACGATGTCGCCGAGCCTGGGCATCGGGATCGGCATGGCGTACGTGCCGGCCGAGCGCGCGACGGTCGGGCAGGATCTGGAGATCGACGTGCGCGGAAAGCTGCGCCGTGCAGTCGTCGCAGCCAAGCCCCTCTACACGAAGGAGACCGATGGCTGAAGCCAGCTATCCCGACGAGCTGCTCTATCACCCCGAGCACGACTGGGCGCGGATCGATGACGGGGTCGCGACGCTGGGGATCACGTGGTTCGCACAGGACGCGCTCGGCGAGGTCGTCTTCTTCGACCCGCCCGAGGTCGGGTCGTCGGTGAGCGCGGGGGAGGCCTACGCCGAGGTCGAATCGGTCAAAGCCGTCTCTGACGTCGTCGCGCCGCTGTCGGGCGAGATCGTCGAGGTCAACACCGCGCTCGCGGACGCGCCGGAGGCGATCAACGACGATCCCTACGGCGATGGCTGGATGGTGCGCGTGAAGCTCGCCGATCCCGCTGAAGCGGATGCGTTGATGGATCGCGACGCGTACATGGGGACGCTGTAGCCATGACCGGCTACACCTCCGTCACGCCCCAGGACCTCGAGCACATGCTCGCGACGATCGGCGTCGGCTCGATCGAGGAGCTCTTCGACGCGATCCCGGCGGGCGTACGGCTGGGGCGGCCGATCGACCTGCCACCGGGCGAGCCCGAGCAGGCCGTCTACGCCGAGCTGCGCCGGCTCGCGGAGCGCAACGTCTGCGCCGAGGACGAGATCACGTTCCTCGGAGCCGGGATGTACGACCACTACGTGCCGGCGATCGTCGACATGCTCATGTCGCGCTCGGAGTTCCTGACTCCCTACACGCCCTACCAACCCGAGGTCAGCCAGGCCGGGCTGCAGGTGATGTTCGAGTACCAGACCGCGATCTCGGAGCTGACCGGGCTGCCGGTGTCCAATGCCTCCGTCTACGAAGGCCCGAGTGCCGTCGGCGCCGCCGCCTACATGGCAAAGCTCGCCAACAAGCGCACTCGCACGCTCGTCAGCCGCGGCGTGCACCCGCACAGCCGCGAGACGTTGCAGACGCTCGCGGGCGGCTACGGCTCGACCGTGCAGGAGATCGGGCTCGAGGACGCGGTCACCGATCTTGCCGCGCTGCGCGAGGCGCTCGCCGACGACGTGAGCGCGATCGTCATCCAGCAGCCCAACTTCCTCGGCGCCGTGGAGGACGTCGCGGCGCTCACCGCCGCCGCACACGAGCACGGCGCGCTCGTGATCTGCGCGGCCGACCCACTGACGCTCGGTGTGCTCGAGGCGCCGGGCCACCAGGGCGTCGACGTCTGCGTCGGCGAGGGCCAGTCGCTCGGCAACCGCCTGGACTTCGGCGGCCCGTCCTTCGGCTTCTTCGCGGCGACCGAGAAGCACCTGCGCTCGATGCCCGGCCGCATCGCCGGCGAGACGACCGACGCCGACGGGCGCCGCGGCTTCGTCCTGACGCTGCAGACGCGAGAGCAGCACATCCGCCGCGAGCGGGCGACGTCGAACATCTGCACGTCGCAGGCCCTCAACGCGCTCGCGGGCGTCGTCTACCTCAGCTGGCTGGGCCGGCAGGGGATCGTCGACATCGGCGAGCTCATGCTGCAGCGCACCCACTACGCGCGCGAGTCGCTCGCCGCGCTGGATGGCGTGAGCAAGCTGCACGACCGGCCGGTCGTGCGCGAGTTCGCGCTGCGCCTGGAGGTCGACGGCGTGGCCGGCGTCGAGCGGGTGCTCGAGCGTTGCGCGGTCGGCGGCGTCAACGCCGGCTACGCGCTTGGGCGCACGTATGGCGAGCACGGCGACGGGCTGCTCGTGGCGATCACCGAGCAGCGCTCGCGCGAGGACATCGACCGGCTGATCGAGGTGCTCGGTGCGGCCGTGTCGGCCGAGCGCGCCGCGGCGGGCGCGGGGGTGGCTTCATGACG
>DASYVZ010000547.1:0-3510 GCA_035936515.1 Solirubrobacteraceae bacterium
CGCACCGCGCCCGAGCTCGGCCGCCAGCGACGCGACGCGCATCGCCCCGCGCACGGGTCGGGGATACTCGTCGGGCCAGCTCAGCGGCAGCCCGAGCAGCTCGGCGCGCCGGCATGCCGCGGGCATGGCGTCGTCGCTCAGCTCCGCGCCGCGCAGCACGCCGATGCAGGCCGGCTGCCACTCGAGGTCCGCGAACAGCCGCTCGGCACGCTCGACGGCCAGATACGTGTACGGCGATGAGAGATCGAAGAAGAGCGTCGCACGCGGGCGCGCCTGACGGCAGCCGAGATCTCGCCGCTGGCGGGCCGCGCGATGAGCTTCAAGCGAAGTGATCGTCCCCACGTAGACCCGTAACGCAGGCGCGGCCCGAAACCTGCGGCGATCTTGCACAGGTTTTGCCCGGCAAAGGCCTCTCAACCCACACAAGCTTCCGGTGCGTCGAAAGACCAGTAAGATGCAGGAGTGCTTGGGCGCCCGAAGAGGCTCTCGCATCACGCGCCGTGACACCTGCCACCCCTCCGCCGAAGCGACATCCCTACGCCCAGTGGGCGCCCGATGCGCGGGCGCTCGATCTCGTCGGCGACAAGTGGACGCTGCTCATCGTGCGCGACCTCGTTCCGGGCCCGCGCCGCTTCGTCGAGCTGCAGCGCGTGCTACCGGGGATTTCCACCGAGCAGCTGCGCTCACGCCTGAACCGCATGGTCGCCGACGGGCTGCTGACCCGCCAGCGCTATCGCGAGGTCCCGCCGCGCGTCGATTACGAGCTCACGCCCCGCTCGCGCGAACTGCTGCCGGTGCTCGCCGCGCTGGCGCGCTGGGGCCTGGAGTGGACGTGGAGCGCTCCGCGCGAGGGCGAGGCGATCGACATCGGCGCCATCCTGCGCGTTGCCCCCGCGCTCGTCTCCGCGCCGCCCGCCGTCACCGGCACCGCCGCGCTCAGCGTCGGGCGCCCCGACGGCGTCACCGATCACTACGCGATCAGCGTCGCAGGCGGTGCGGCGACGATCGCGGAGCAGCCCGCACCGGACGCCTCGGCTCGCGTCGCCGGCACCGAAGCCGACTGGATCGAAGCGCTCGGGCCCGTCGCCGATCGTGGCGGTCTGCAGGTCACGGGCGACGAGCGCCTGGCGACGGTCGTGCTCGACGCCATCGGCGCGACGGCGCAGCGCGCCAGCCGCGCGGCGTAGCGTTCGCGTTCGCTTCAGGAACAACGCAACCTGACCCCGCGCGCCGGGTTAGGCTCATGGATGCGCCCATTCCTGCCGATGTGGTGCACAGCCCCCCGTTGAAAGGATGCAACCCCTCGTGTACCGCCGTCTGCTGCCCTCGTTGCTCATCACCGGACTGCTGCTCGCCGTTCCGGCCACCGCTTCCGCGAAGATCAGGGTCGCCGTTGGAGTCGGCGACCAGAGCCCCGCGATGTTCACGGACAGCAGCTGGAAGGCGCTCAACCTCAAGAAGACGCGCTACTTCATCGAGTGGAACGCGGTCGACCAGCCGTCGGAGCTCGCCAAGGCCGACGCCTTCGTCGACGCCGCGCGCAGCGCCCGCGTCTCGGTGCTCATGCACATCTCGACGGACGACATCAACTCCAGCCCGCGCAGGCCGCTGCCGAGCGTCAAGGCGTACAAGACCAAGGTCGGCGAGCTCGTCAGGCGCTACCGCGGGCGGGGCGTCAAGGACTGGGGCGTCTGGAACGAGGCCAACCACAAGTCTCAGCCGACGGCGAAGAACCCCAAGCGCGCGGCGCAGTTCTACAAGACCTTCAGGAAGCTGCGGTGCTCGAACTGCAAGATCGTCGCGCTCGACGTCCTCGATCAGTCGGGGGTCGAGAAGTACATCGGCAGCTGGATCAAGGCCGCCGGGTCCCACGGCAAGAAGGCCAGGATCATCGGCATCCACAACTACTCCGAGGTCAACCGCAAGCTCAAGCCCAAGCGCTCGGCGAAGAGCTTCAAGCGCTACCCCGGCACGGCGCGCATCATCAGGGCGGTCCGCACGCGCGGCAACAAGCGAGCGAAGTTCTGGTACACCGAGACCGGCGGCGTGGCGAAGTTCGGCAGCTTCGGCTGCAACATGTCGCGCCAGGCGAACACCACGAAGTACATGTTCACGCTCGCAAAGCGCTACGACAGAGACGTCGAGCGCCTCTACAGCTACAACTGGTTCGGCACGAACCCGCGCTGCCACAGCTTCGACGCAGGCCTCGTCGATGCCGACGGCACCAGCCGGCCGGCGTACGCGGCCTTCAGGTCCGGGCTGCGGAACGCCAGCCGGTAGCTCCCGGACGGCCCGCCCGGGCGCGCGCGTAGGATCTGCACGCGCGCCCGGGTAGCCGAATGGCATAGGCGGGCGGTCTTAAAAACCGCTGCTCGCAAGAGCGTGCGGGTTCGAATCCCGCCCCGGGCACTCTCACGGTCCCCTCACGAAGCGCCCGCGTCTGCCCGATACCCTGCAGGCCAAGCTCGGAACTTCACGGCCCTCGTCGAGTTCTATCTGAGCAGCGGCACGAACGCCGAACGTCACCCACGTGGAAGCCACAGCTCTCAAGCACACCGTTCCGCTCGGCATGCGGGGTCCCAGCCCGCTGCTGCGCCTGCAATCCGACGAACGTCTGATCGTCCTCGTGCGCCGTGGCAACAACGCGGCGTTCGAGACGCTGGTCTCGCGCTACCAGTCGCGTCTGCTGGCCTTCTGTCGCCACATGCTCGGATCGCGCGAGGACGCCGAGGACGTCCTGCAGGAGGTCTTCGCGGCGTCCTTCAACGCAATCGTCGCCGACGACCGCCCGATCCACGTGCGCCCCTGGCTATACCGCATCGCGCGCAACCGCTCGCTGAACCACCTGCGCCGCGTGCAGCCGATCGGCGTGGATTCGATGGACATCCACATGTCCGAGGCCGGCCTGAGCACCGCTGACAAGGTGCACAAGCGCGAGGACTTCCGGCTGCTCGTCTCCGACGTCCAGGACCTGCCCGAGACGCAGAAGACCGCCCTGCTGCTGCGCGAGATCGACGCGCTCTCCTACGAGCAGATCGCCGAGGCGATGGAGACGACGATCCCGTCGGTCAAGTCGCTGCTCGTACGTGCCCGCGTCTCGCTCGCCGAGTGCGCCGAAGCGCGCACGTTGACGTGCGAGCAGGTCCGAGAGGAGCTCGGGGAGGTCGCCGAGGGGCTGTGTCGCTCGACCGCCCCTGTGCGCCGCCACGTGCGCGGCTGCGATCGCTGCCAGGGCTTCAAGGCGCAGCTGCGCACCACGAACCGGGCACTCGCCGCGGTGTTCCCCGTCGCGCCGCTGTTGCTCCTCAAGAAGGCCATGCTGGCGCAGTTCGGGATGAGCGCCTCTGCCGGTGCCGCCGGCGCGGCGGCCGCGACCGTCGCGGCGACGGGCGGCACGTCGGCGATGTCGGCCGGCATCAGCACGATCGCCACGAAGAGCGCCGCCACCCTCGCCGCGGCCGCGATCGTCACCGCCGGCGTCGCCGAGGTCAAGCACGTGCAGACGAAGGC
>DASYVZ010000548.1:0-7210 GCA_035936515.1 Solirubrobacteraceae bacterium
GCTCGCCGCCGAGCGCGGCTGCGCGCGCGTCGCGTTTCCGGCGATCTCGACCGGCGTGTACGGCTACCCGCTCGCGGAGGCGGCCGCGACGGCGATCGCCGCGACCCGAGCCGCACTCGAGGAGCACCCGGAGGTCGACGAAGCGCGCTTCTGGCTGTTCAGCGACGACGCGCTGCAGGCGTTCGAACGCGCGCTCGCCGCGTGAGCGCCGCGACCCGCGCCGCGATCGTCCTCGCCGGCGGCCAGTCCACGCGCATGGGGCGGCCCAAGGCGCTGCTCGACTGGCACGGCTCGACGCTTGTGCGCCGCGCCGTGGGACTCGTCTCACGCGCCGTCGACGGGCCGGTCGTCGTCGTGCGGGCGGCGGGTCAGGCGCTGCCCGCGCTGCCGCGGGAGACCGAGCTCGCCGAAGATGCGCTGCAGGCGCGCGGCCCGCTGCAGGGCATGGCGGCCGGCTTCGCGGCGATCGGCGATCGCGCCGAGATCGTGTTCGTCACCGGCGTCGACGCGCCGCTGCTGCATCCGGCGCTCATCGCTGGCGTGATCGCGTCGCTGCACGACGGCGACGACGTCGCGCTGCCGCACGCTCACGGGTTCCCCCACCCGGTGGCGGCCGCCTACCGTGCCGCCACCGTCGCGCCGCTGATCGACGCGCTGCTCGCCGAAGGCTCACTGGGTACCAAGCCGCTCATGCGGCGCTGCCGGGTGCGACGCCTCGACGAGCCGGCGCTGCTGGCCGATCCCGCCGTCGCCGCGCTCGACCCCCAGCTGCGCTCGCTGGACAACCTCAACGACCCCGCGGAGTACGCGGCCGCCCACGCTCGCCCGCAGCCGGCGGTCAGCGTCGTGGGACGCGGCACGATCCACGCCGCGACGCTCGCTCGCGCCGGCATCGGCGAGGCGCTCATCAACGGCCGCCCGGCGAGCGACCCGCAGGAGCCGCTGGCGGCCGGCGACGTCGTGCAGCTCAGCGACCGCGAGGCCTGATCGCCGCGCGCCATCGTGGTACTTTGCGGCCCTCATCCATGGCCGCGCGCCGCCGTCCCGGCGGCGGCAGGCCGTCATCACCCTGCGCCGGTCACCGCGCGCCGGCACGCGTTCGGCGAGTGCCGGCGGCGCCGTCGAAACGAGGTCCGCCGTAATGAGTGCACAGCCGACGATCGCCAGCGATGCCCTGCAGGTCGGCGGGCCCTATTGGGAGGAGCTGTCGGTCGGCGACCTCTACGTCGAGTTCCCGGCGATGACCCTCAACGACGGCCACGCGGCGCTGCACCAGTCGATCGTCGGCGACCGCCTGCGCCTGGCGCTGGACGCGAACCTCTCCGAGAAGGTCGCGGGCCGCCGCCTCGCCCATCCGATGCTCGTCTGCGACGTCTCGATCGGCCAGTCGACGCTGCCCACGCAGCGCGTCATCGGCAACCTCTTCTACCGCCGCCTCATGCTGCGCCGGCTGCCGGCGATCGGCGACACGCTGCGCACGACGACCGAGATCGTCGCGCTCAAGCGCAACGCGGTGAAGGAGGGGCGCAAGCCGACGGGCCTCGCGGTCCTGCACATCGTCACGACCGACCAGGAGGAGCGCGCGATCCTCGACTACTGGCGCTGCGCGATGCTGCCGATCGGTGACCTCGACGCGTCAGAGCCGCACGCCGACGACCTCGACCGCTTTCCCGCCGACCTGCCGCCGGACGCGCTCGCGGCGACGCTCGACGGCATCGACCTCGACGTCTACCGCCGCGAGGTGCCCGGCACGCACTTCGCCGATCTGACCGCGCCGGCGACGTGGGAGCTCGACGGCGGCGACAGCGTCACGGCGGCACCCGAGCTCGTGCGCCTGTCGCTGAACGTCGCGAAGGCGCACAGCGACCCCGGCTCGCATTCCTCCGGCCAGCGCCTCGTCTACGGCGGCCACACGATCGGCATCGCCGCCTCGCACCTGACGAAGACGCTGCCCAACCTCGTGACGATCATCGGCTGGCATCACTGCAACCACCTCGCGCCGGTCTTCGAGGGCGACGTGCTGCGCAGCACCGTGCATCTGGAGTCGACCGAGGCGCTGCCCGGCGGCGGCGGCCTCGTGACGCTGCGCGTAGAGGTCGCGGCGCAGCGCGCCGACGGCGCACTGGATGCGGTCCTGGACTGGCGACTCGTGGGAGCGATGGCATGACGACGGAGGGGATTCTCAGCGGGATCCGCGTGATCGAGGGCTCGGCGTTCGTCGCCGCGCCGACGGCCGGGATGACGCTCGCCCAGCTCGGCGCCGACGTCATCCGCTTCGACGCGCCCGGCGGCGGCCTGGACTGGAAGCGCTGGCCGCTGACGTCGAGCGGCGACAGCCTCTTCTGGTCGGGCCTGCAGAAGGGCAAGCGGTCGATCGAGATCGACCTGCGCTCCGAGGACGGCCGCGAGCAGCTCGCGCAGCTCATCACGTTGCCGGGCCCCGGCAACGGGATCTTCATGACGAACTTCCCCGCCCGCGGCTGGATGAGCTACGAGAAGCTCTCCGAGCGCCGCGAGGACCTCATCATGGTCGTCTTGACGGGCAACCACGACGGCTCGTCGGAGGTCGACTACACCGTCAACCCGTCGGTCGGCTTCCCCGAGGCGATGGGCCCGCGCGACGTTGCCGTGCCGACGAACAGCCTCATGCCGGCGTGGGACACCGCGATGGGCGGCCTCGCCGTCGTGGGCCTGCTCGCCGCGCTGCGCCACCGCGACCTGACCGGCGAGGGGCAGCTCGTCGAGGTCGCCCTGTCGGATGTCGCGATGGCGACCGTCGGCAACCTCGGGCGCATCGCCGAGGTCCAGCTCGAGGGCCGCGAGCAGCCGCGCGACGGCAACTTCCTCTACGGCGCGTTCGGCGGCGACTTCCCGACCGCCGACGGGCGCCGCGTCATGGTCGTCGCGCTGACGAGCCGCCAGTGGAAGGCGCTCAAGGAGGCGACCGGCACCGAGGAGCTCTTCGACAAGGTCTGCGAGGCGCCCGGCCACGACTTCCGCGGCGAGGGCGGCCGCTACAAGGGCCGCGACCTCATCCGCGAGCTCCTGGCGCCGTGGTTCGCGGCGCGTACGCTCGAGCAGATCCGCGAGACGTTCGCCGGCACGGGCGTGTCGTGGGGGCCGTACCAGACCTTCAAGCAGCTCGTCGAGGAGGATCCGCGCTGCTCGGAGGCCAACCCGATGTTCTCGATGGTCGAGCATCCCGTCGGGACGTATCTGACGCCGGCCTCGCCGCTGAAGTTCTCCAAGTCCGGGCGCCTGCCCGCCCGGCCGTCGCCGCATCTGGGCGAGCACACCGAGGATGTCCTCGCCGAGCTCGATGAGGCCGGCGCGGCTCAGCCGGCGTCGTAGACGTCGGGCAGCCGCGCCGCTCCGCGCCGCGGGGCGCGAGGCTATAATCCGGCGTCCTCGCGGATGTAGCTCAGTTGGCTAGAGCGTCTGCTTGCCATGCAGAAGGTCGAGGGTTCGAGTCCCTTCATCCGCTTCGCAGGAGAACCCCGCCCCGGCGGGGTTTTCTGTGTACTGGAGCCGCCACGGCTTCGGGTATGAACCGCAGGGCGTCGAACTCGCGAAGATCACGCAGGAATCGCCGAATGTGGGAGTAAGGTACGAGCTGTGTCTATAACTTTGACGCAGTTGCGTAGCTTTCTCGCGGTCATGCGCGGAGGATCCGTCACCGCCGCGGCCGACGAGCTCGTCGTTACGCAGCCGTCCGTGTCGGCCGCCGTGGCGGCGCTCTCGCGCGAGCTCGGCACGCCGGTGACCGAGCGCGAGGGCCGGGGCATTCGCCCGACGGCGGCCGGCAACGCGTTTGCGCCGTTCGCCGCCGACGTCATCGGCCTGCTCGAGGAGGGTCGCCGTGCTGCGCGCGAGGCGGCGCATCTCGCCGATAGCCGACTGCGCCTGGCGGCGGTGACGACCGCCGCCGAGTCCTTCGTGCCGCCGCTCATGCGCGCCTTCGCGCAGAGCAACGACGCGATCGGCATGACGCTCGCCGTCGGCAACCGCGAGCAGGTGCTCGATCTCGTGCTCGATCACCGCGCCGACGTGGCGATCGGCGGGCGTCCGCCGCGCGATCCGCGCGTGCACGCGACGCCGATCCTGGTCAACGACTTCGTGCTCATCACCGCTCCCGACGATCCGCACGCCACCGGCGGCGCCGTCGACTCCGGGGAGCTCGAGCGTCGCGTCTGGCTGCTGCGCGAGCGGGGCTCGGGGACGCGGACCGTCAACGAGGAGTTCCTCGCCGCCGCCGGACTCGAGCCACAGACGCTGACGCTCGGCTCCAACGGCGCGATCAAGCAGGCCGCGCGTGCCGGCCTGGGGGTCTCGTTCATCTCGCGCGCGGCCGTCGCGCTCGAACTCGACAACGAACTGCTGGCGGCCCTGCCCGTGCGTCACCGCCCCGCCTCGCGGCGCTGGTATGCGATGTGCTCGACGGTCGGTCCCCGCCGCGCCGCCGTCGAGCGCTTCATGACGTTCGCCGCGTCGGCCACGGCGCGCGAGACGCTCTCGGAATCCGCGGGCGCCGATCAGGCCGCACGCGCCGCGCGCGCGCAGTAGGGCGCGGCGCCCGCAGCTACTACGACACCAACGAGGCGGCCGGCCGCTACGATGCTGTCATGGAATCCCCTCCGGCCGTCTGGACCGTCGCCCCCGGAGCCGACGAGGACGAGGCGAAAGACCTGGTGGACCGCCTCGCCGAGCACCTCGGCATCGAGCCCCCCCAGATCACGAACGGCATGGTCATGCTGCCCGCCAACTACCCGCGCGTCGCCAATGCGCTCGACGAGGTGCAGCCAGACTGGCGCGACGAGCGCGTACTGATCCCGCCGGTGGCCTGACCCTCCGCGGCGCGAGCTGTCCGCAACTCCGGACGGCGTTTTCTGATTCAGATCGCGCCAGCGCGCTCGCGGCTACTGCTGGGAAGCGGTGGCCGGCGCCTTGGCCTCCACGCTGTCGGCGCGCCCCTCGCCACCGAGCGCCACCGTCGCGCGCGCCGTCACGAGGTGGTAGAGCACGAGCACCTGCACGATCGCCAGCGACTCGGAGCGATGCAGCTCGGTGCCCACCGTGAACTCGCCGAGGCGCTCGGAGCGCAGGTGGCTGGCGAAGTGCATGCGCTCCCAGACGGACTCCTCGATCTCCGAGCCGCGCGCGGGATCGATGTTGCCGGGGACGAACACCCGCTGCTCGGTGTCGCTCTGGTCACAGCGGATGCTGCTGCCGTCCTGCGTCGAGAACTCAGAGAGGTCGGGATGCACGAGGCCCTCGCGCAGCACGATCTCGGCATCGAGATGCTCCTGGTCGCCGCGCTCGCCCGGCTTGAAGGATACGACGATGTCCGACCAGCGCTGCTGCGGCCGGATGTACAGCTCGGAGTCCGGCTCGCGACGATCGAGCTCCTCGAGCACCTGGTCGGTCGTATAGCCGCGCCGCGAGCAGTCGCGCTGCACCTTCCAGGCCCGGCGCAGCTTCTCGGGCGGAGCGAGGAAAACGCGCACGTCGTAGCAGTTGCGCAGCTCCTCGGTGTGGTAGCCGAGCAGGCCCTCGATGAGCGTGAACTGCTTGGGCTGCGTGTACACCGGGGGGCCGAACGTGCCGTCCTTGTGCTGGTAGACGGGCTTCAGGATCGCGTTTCCGGCGCGCAACTCGGCGAAGTGGCGCTCCATGATGTCGATGTAGTTGCAGTCCGGATGCAGCGGCGTGATGCCGTGCTCGGCCCGCTGGCGGCGGTCGTAGCGGTGGTAGTCGTCCGCGGCGACGTGTGTGACGTTGTTCTCGCCCAGCATGCGGACGAGTCCGCGCGACAACGTCGTCTTGCCGGTCGCGGAATCTCCGACGACGCCGAGGATGATCGGTCGGGGCATCTGTGCTACTCCTAGCTCATCGGTGGGCGTGCCTGTGCGAGCGCACAGCCGGCTCAGCTCGCCGCCTCTGCCTTCTCGGGCTCGGCAGCGTCGTCGGGATCGGCGTCGACGTCATACTCGGGTATCGGCTGGTCGTCGAAGACGCTGCTGCGGCGGATGTCCTGGCCCTCGATCGTGACCAGCTCCTCGCGGCCGAGCGGCCGGTCGGCCTCGAAGAGGCGCATCGCCTGCCGCATGCGGCCGCGCTCGATCGCGTTGCGGATGCTGCGCCCGTGCGCGAAGCGGGGCTGGTCGACACGCCGCACGATGTAGTCGTGCATCGCCTCCTTGGCGTCCTCGCTGAACTCATAGCCCTGCTGCTCGATCATCATCGACGCGATCTCCATGAGCTCGTCGGGCTCGTAGTCCGGGAAGTGGATGTGGTGCGCGACGCGCGACCCCATCCCCGGGTTGGCGAGGAAGAACTCGTTCATGGGTTCCTCGTAGCCGGCCATGACGACGACGAGGTTGTGCCGCTCGGACTCCATCACCTGCAGCAGCACCTCGATGGCCTCCTGGCCGTAGTCGCGCTCGTTCTCGGGCCGGTGCAGGTAGTACGCCTCGTCGATGAACAGCACGCCGCCGAGCGCCTTCTTGACGACCTCCTTCGTCTTCGGCGCCGTGTGCCCCACGTACTGGCCCACGAGGTCGTCGCGCGTGACCGTCACGAGCTGGTTCTTCTCGATGTACCCGAGCCGGTGCAGAATCGAGGCGATCCGCAGCGCCACGGTCGTCTTGCCCGTGCCGGGATTCCCGGTGAAGCTCATGTGCAGCGTCGGCCGCTCCGACGTCAGGCCCATCTCGTTGCGCAGCCTGTCGATGACGAGCAGGGCGGCCATCTCGCGGATGCGCCGCTTGACGGCCCCCAGACCGACGAGGTTGCGGTCCATCTCGTCGAGCACCTCGTGCACGCGCGAATCCTTGACCACCTTCTGGACGTCGGCCTTGTCGTCTGACACGGCCTCGCCGAAATCGACGGACTCGACGGCAGCGCCCGCGTCCTCGTCATCCGAGGCGCTGGTCACCCTGCCGCCGAACTCGTCGTCGAGCTCCTGGGCCGCCCGGTCCTGCTTGGCCCCGTCCGATTCGGGATCAAGCCATCTGCCGTGGGTGTCGCGGCCCTGGAGCTCAGCCATCAGGACTCACCGGCTCCCTCGTCGCGCTCCGGCGCGGGGCTGCCGTTTCCGCCGCCGCGGTCGGGGTCGTACTTCGGCGAGTCCGGCCCCGGGGTGGCGTCCATGACCGTGCTCGCGGTCGCCTGCGAGCTCATGTTGCCCTGGTTGCCGTAGCGCTGGCCCACC
>DASYVZ010000549.1:0-5748 GCA_035936515.1 Solirubrobacteraceae bacterium
GGCGTCGACGAGGCCACGCTCGAGACCTGCGCCGACGCCGCGTCCGAGCGCGCCGAGCTCGACCACGTCCCGCCGCGCCCCGGCCGCGACGAGCTGCGCGCGCTGTACGCCGCCGCGTTCTGAAGGCGCCGCCCGAGGGGCCGGGCGGCTTGCCTCCGCCCGGTGCACAAGCGAGGCGCTAGATCTTCAGCAGGACGAGCGTGTTGAGGACCCACACGATCGCGAAGCCGATCGTCCAGCGGTTGAGGTTGCGCTCGACGAGCGAACCACCGCCGAAGGGTCCCGCGCCCGTGCCGACGCCGAAGGCGCCCGACAGCCCCGCGTCCTTCCCGGAGTGCATGAGCACGAGGAAGATGAGGCTCACCGACAGCACGACCTGAAGCGCGGACAGGATGTTCTCCATGGCGTCAGGGTACCTCAGCGCCGGCGTCGTCGAGCGCCTTGAGGATCACCACCGCCTCGGCGCGCAGCTGGCGATCGAGCACGCGATGGTCCTCGACCGACAGCTTGCCGGTGCGCAGGTCCATCTCGGCGTCGCGGATCTCGCGGTACTTGGCCTCCTTGCGCGCCTCGAGCTCGGCGACCCGGTCCGCCGCCTCGCTGCTCGCGCGCTCGCGGTGCGTTCCGCGCAGCGGTGTGGCGACGATCGCCACGACCGCCACGAGTACGACGACGATGACGAGCAGGGCCACGATGTCCACCGGGTGATTGTGCGCCGCGCCGGCCGCTTAAGCGCGGCCGAGCTCCTCCGCCACCCGCGCCGAGTAGCGCGCCGTGACGCGGCGGCGCGCGGCGTCCGGCCCGGGCCACAGAGCGATCAGCCCGCCGAGGAAGACGACGATCGCGCCGAGCCAGATCCATGTCACCAGCGGAGAGGAAATGACACGGAAGGTGGCCGCCGGCTCCGAAGCGATGTAGCGGTTGACGATCCCGCTCAATGCCGCGCCGAGCGCCTGGCCCTCGAGCTCGGGTGGCAGCTTGCCCGCGGCGGCGGCGAAGACGCGGTCGCCCTCCTGGATCGTCGGCATGAGCTTGCGGATGTCGGGCGTCATCGCCGCCCAGAGGTCGCGGCGAAAGCCGGCCTTCAAGCCGATCTCGCTCGTCGCCTCACCTTCGAAGAAGCGCCCGACGGGTCCGAGGCCGGCGATGTCGCGGGACGGGAAGTAGCTGCGCTCCGGGCGCAGCGTCACGATCTTCTCGCCGTCGCGGCGCACGTCGACGACGGCGCCGAAGGAGATCTTCTCCAGCGCGCCCGAGCGCGACGTCGAGACGCGCGAGGTCGCTTGTGCGTACGTGAAGTCGTGGTCGCCCACCCGCATCGTCTGGCCCGGGACCAGCCGCACGTCGCGGGCATTGTTGAACGCCGACGACGCGGCGACGCCGACGAACAGCAGCGCCATGCCGACGTGCACGAGGTAGCCGCCGTAGCGGCGCCGGTTGCGCGCGACCAGCGAGCGCAGCGCCCTCAGCGGGCCTTCGCCGGTCATCGCCCGCCGCACGCCGACGCCGCGCCAGAACTCCTGCCCGACGCTCGCGACGACGAACGCGCCGCAGACGAACATCGCCAGCGCGAGCGGGCGCGACGCCGCGCCGAAGGCCGACAGCACCGCGCCGAGGCCGATCGCCGCGACGGCCGGCAGCAGGAAGTTGCGCCGCGCGTTCGCCACGGTCGCCTTGCGCCACGCGATGACGGGCCCGATCCCGCTGAGCAGGACGAGCATGATCGCCAGCGGCACCGTGTACTTGTCAAACCAGGGCGGCCCGAGCGCGCGCCGCGTGCCGGTCAGGGCTTCGGCGATGAGCGGCCAGAACGTGCCCCAGAACACGACGAACGCCATCGCGACGAGAACGAGGTTGTTGAGCAGGAAGATCGCCTCGCGCGAGAGCAGCGAGTCGAGGCGGTTCTCCGAGCGCAGCGCCTCGCGGCGCCACACCACGAGCGCGATCGAGCCGCCGATCATCACCCCGATGAGGATCACGAACGGGACGCCGAGCGTCGACGCGCCGAACGCGTGGATCGAGTCGAGGATCCCGGAGCGAACGAGGAACGTGCCGAGGATCGCCAGCGTGCCGGTGGCGAGCACGAGCGAGACGTTCCAGATCTTCAGCATCCCGCGCTTCTCTTGGATCATGATCGAGTGGATCAGCGCCGTGCCGGTCAGCCACGGCAGCAGCGACGCGTTCTCGACCGGATCCCAGGCCCAGTAGCCGCCCCAGCCCAGCTCCGAGTACGACCAGCGCGCGCCGAGCAGGATCCCGATGCCGAGAAACAGCCAGGCGGCGAGCGCGAAGCGGCGCGTGGCGCGGATCCAGTCCGCGGCGCGGACCTGGCGCGTGACGAGCGCGCCGATCGCGAACGCGAAGGGGATCGTGAACAGCGTGTATCCCGAATAGAGCATCGGGGGGTGGATCATCATGCTCGGGTGACGCAGCAGCGGGTTGAGGCCGGCGCCCTCGGCGGGGGCCACCGCGAGCAGCGCGAACGGCGTCTCCTTGAAGACGAGCAGCGAGGCGAAGAACGCCGCGAAGCCCAGCAGCACGGCGGTCGCCCAGGGCGTGACGATGCGCAGCTGGCGGCGGGTGAAGAACAGCACGAGGCTCGACCACAGCGACAGCAGCCAGAGCCACAGCAGCAGCGAGCCCTCCTGCGAGGACCACGCGGCCGCCGCCTTGTAGAAGGCCGGTGTCGTCGTCGAGGAGTGGCTGGCGACGGTGGCGAACGTGAAGTCCGAGCGCAGGAACGCGAACTCGAGGATCGCGAAGGCGCCGGTGACGAGCGCGGCGATCGCGTAGACCGAGCGCCGCCCGGAGGCGATCCAGTCGTCGCGGCGGCGCACGGCGCCGTAGATCGAGGCCGCGACGCCGTACAGGGCCACGACGAGGGCGAGGATCAGCAGCGCTCGACCGACGGTGGCCATCAGGATCTCAGGACGAAGATGCGCGCTGCGTAGCGTCTTCGGTGAACTTCGAAGGACACTTCGTCACGAGCGAGTCGCGCTCGCCGACGAACGTCGCGCCGTGCTTGCGGACGGTGACGATGACCTCGCGGCCCTCGCGGAAGGGATCGGGAATGGCGCCGCTGTAGCTGACCGGCACCGACGTGCTGCCTTCGCGGTCGCGCACCCGGAAGTCGACGCCGGCGTCGGTCGTGCGGACCGAGCCGTCCACCACCTTGCCGGTCAGCGTGTAACTCGCGCCGGAGGCCGCCTTGGCGCTGACGAGATCGCTCGGCGTGACCGACTCGCTCGAGCTCAGCAGGCTCGTGTAGACGAGCCCGCAGGCCAGCAGCACGGCTGCCGACAGCGCGACGACGAGGCGGATCTTGCGTTTGCGGGCGGGCGGCACGAGGTGCTTGAAGTATCGCAACTCCGCGCGCCCTACCGAGCCATTGGCCGACCGCCTGGACGCCCGCCTCGAGGAAAAGTCCATTGCAGCGAGAAACCTTGGGCGAGTTCAGGAGTTTTTGTCGATAGAGCCATGACCCCGATGACCGTCCGACACTTCCCCTTCCCCCACAGAGCTGCTCGCGGCCGGCGGCTGCACGTCGTGCCCGAGCCGAAGCCCCGACCCGAGCCGATGCACGCCGCCGAACGGCGCATGCGCGACGCCGGCGGACCCGACGACCGCGCGTGCTACTCCTGCGACTGCGGCTTCATCTTCGTCGCTCCGGTGTCCACGTCGGTCGACTGCCCGCACTGCGGCAGCGGGCAGGCCTGGTAGAGGGCAGCCTCCTACAGCAGGACGGTCGCGCCCGCCGCCCGGTACTCGATGTTGCGCGCGAGACCGTCGAACTCCAGCGGCTCCGACGTCGGCGGCTCGCCGACCTTCGCCGTCGTCGCGCGCCTGCGGCTCGAGTGGATGCCGACGGTGTGGAAGCTCAGCTCGTCGGTCGTCTCCGCAAGCTCGAGGTCGGGCAGGAAGACCGTCAGCGTGATGGTGCGCAGGTGCGAGACCCGATCGAGCGTGACGCTGACCTCGAGCCCGCGCGCGCTGTTGTTGGTCTGGATCTCGTCGCCGGCGAAGCTGTACTTGCCCATCGGGCCCGCGTAATGCAGCTGCGGTGACCCGTCGAGCGCGTCCGGGCGGTACACGATCTTCGTGTCCTCGTAGGTGAGCTCGAAGAGCGTGGGACCGGCACCTTGCACAGCAACCATGGAGTCCTCGCTTCAGCCGTCGGCGCGATGAACGCTGGATGGTGAGGCCACGGGGCGCCGCTGTCCAGCAATTCGGGACTGCCTATCTCCCCGCCAGCGCCCATTCCTAGTCATGCGCCACGAGATCTGCGTTCAGGCGCGCCGCCAGACCGTACGCGCCCTGGCGCATGACGTAGTCGTGATTCCAGGCGAACGCCGCGCGTCCGACCCACGCCAGGCGGTTCATCCAGCCACGTGAGGTGCATACCTCCCAGCTGTAGACGAGGGCGGTTCCCGCGGCACCCTCGTACAGGCGCCATACGCCGACGCCAACCAGTTCTCCGCGCGCGTGGGCTTCGAGCAGATAGGGCGGTTGCGAGCGCGTCACGCGCATGTCGAACTCCAGCGAGTAGGGCAGCTTCGAGCGCCAGGTCAGGCGCGACAGCGCGCCGATCCCGTGCTCACCGCCGGGCTCGAGCTCGACGACCTTTTTCACGCCCTTCCACCACTCCGGATAGCGGTCGCTGGCGGAGATGACGTCCCAGACGTCGCCGATCGGCGCGTCGACGCACCACGTCGTGAGGAAGCTGTAGGGCGCCACCAGAGCGGACGACGGGTCTCGAACCCGCGACCTCGAGCTTGGGAAGCTCGCGCTCTACCAACTGAGCTACGTCCGCGCTACCTGCCGATTCTAGGTGGTTGCGCGAGTCGCGCACGCGTCCATCTACGCTGATGTCGATGAAGCGCTTGATCGTCCCCATCCTCGCCGGCGTCGTCGCGCTCAGCCTCGTCGGCCTGCTCGGCTATGGCCTCATCGCGAAGGCCGAGGACGACTCGATCGAGCAGGCGGTCGCGCGCGGCGACTTCCCGCCGGCGCCGAGCGCGGAGCTGCCCGTGCTGGGTGCGAGCGGCACGCGGTCGGTCGCCGACCTGCGCGGCGAGGTCGTCGTGTTGAACTTCTGGGCGTCGTGGTGCATCCCGTGCCAGGCTGAGGCGCCGGTCCTCGAACGCGCTCACGAGCGGCTGACCCGATCCGGCGCCGGCACCGTGCTCGGCGTCACATACGACGACTCCACGGCCGACTCGCTGAAGTTCGTCAAGGACCACGGCGTGAGCTTCCCGAGCGTGCGCGACGTCGGCACGAAGCTCGCCAAGCGCTACAGCACGCACAACGTGCCCGAGACGTTCGTCATCGATCGCCACGGCCGGATCGTGGACGTCTTCCGCGGCCAGATCGACCAGGCGTTCATCGATCGCGCGCTGGCGAAGGCGCAGGCATGAGGCTCGCGCTCGCCGTGCTGCTGCTCGCGCTCGTGCCGGCGACGGCACTCCCGGCAGCGCCGAAGGCCGACCTCGTCGACGTCGAGGACGAGGTCATGTGCGTCACGTGCAAGATCCCCCTGAACATCGCGGAGGGCCGCCAGCCCGACCGGCAGCGGGCGCTCATCCGCGACCTCATCGCGGAGGGCAAGACGAAGCCGCAGATCAAGCAGGCCCTCGTCGCGGAGTACGGCGAGGACGTGCTCGCGCTGCCCGAGACGAGCGGCGTCGGGGTCACCGCCTACGCCATCCCGGTCGTCCTCGGCGTGGTCGTGGCGGTCGCGCTGCTCCTGCT
>DASYVZ010000550.1:0-17456 GCA_035936515.1 Solirubrobacteraceae bacterium
TCGGCGCGCGGCGCGCCTCCCGCCGCAGCCGCGCGCGCCATCGCGCGGAGGCCGAGCGCGCGCGTCGTCCAGCCGCCGATGCCCTCATAGCCGCCGAACAGCTCGTCGGCGCCCTGCCCGTCGAGCAGCACGGTGACGCCCGCCTCGCGCGCGGCCTTCATCACGCACCACTGCGCGTAGATGCTCAGGCTGCCGAAGGGCTCCTCCTGGTCGCGCACGAGCTCGTCGAGATCCTCCAGGAGTCCGGCCGGTGTCGGCTCGACGGAGTGGTGCACGACGACGCCGGCAGTCTGCGCGACGGTCCGGGCGAAGTCCCATTCGTCGCGCTCATAGCCGCGAAAGCGCGCGGTGAAGGCATGGCGGCGGTGCTCGCCGGCGAGCTCTGCCGACAGGCACACGATCGCCGACGAGTCCACGCCACCGCTCAGCGAGGTGCCGACCGGGACATCGCTGCGCAGGCGCAGGCGGATCGAGTCGACGAGCTCGGCCCGCAGCGCGTCGACCGCGTCGGTGTAGGTCGCGGGCACCGCCACGCGGGACGGCGTCCAGTAGCGCGCAACGTTCGCGCGGCCGCCGCCGAACCGCAGCACGTGCGCCGCCGGCAGCCGCCGCACCCGGGCCAGGAAGCTCTCCTCGACCGGCGGCATCTGACCGAGCCCGAGATACGCCCCGATGACGCCGTCGCGGACCTGCGCCAGGCCGGGCTGCGCCTGGAGGATCGCGCGGAGGTCCGAGCCGAATACGAGCTGCCCGCCCTCCAGTGCCCAGTACAGCGGCTTCTCGCCGAACGGGTCGGCGGCGAGCGTCAGGGTGTGTCGCTCGTCGTGCCAGATCGCAAACGCGAACATCCCGTTGATGCGGTCCAGCGCACCCTCGCCCCAGGCGTCCCACGCGTGCAGCAGCACCTCGCCGTCGCCCTCGGTGACGAACGTGCGCCCACCGAGACGCAGCTCCTCGCGCAGCTCGAGGTAGTTGTAGATCTCGCCGTTGAACACGAGATGCCAGCGGCCGAGGTGCAGCGGCTGGTTGGAGCGCTCCTCGAGATCGATGATCGCCAGGCGCCGAAAGGCGAGGCCGGCGTGGTCGTCGTGCCAGACCCCCTGGCCGTCCGGTCCGCGGTGCGCCATCGCACCCGCCATCGCGCTCAGCACCCCGGCGTCGGGGGCCGTGCCTCCGACCGTTCCAGCGATGCCGCACACGCACCGCAGGATATCCGCGCCTCGCGCTACGCCCGGTCAGGCCGCGCGCGGCGCCACATCCCGATCAGCCACTGCCGGATCTGGGGCGCGACGCTGCGCAGCTCGCGCAGCTCTACGCGCGTGGGGACGAACTGTGCGATGGCCCCAGCGCCCGTCACCCGGCGGTAGAAGTACACCGACAGCGCGAAGGTCAGCGTGTAGGACAGCGACTTGGCGAGCGCGGCGCCGCGGGCATCCAGCGCGGGGATGAGCAGCGCGTATGCCGTGAGCGTCAGGGGCGTGACGATGAGCGCGGTGTACAGCGAGTACTCGGGTCTGCCACGACCCACGATCGTCGACGACAGCACGCCCGCCACGCCGGTCAGCGCGATTCCGGGCAGCAGGATCAAGGCGAGCTCGATCGCCGGCTCGAAGGCGGGACCGTAGATCGGCACCACGAGCAGGAGCAGCGGCCCGACCATGACGGGCAGCGCGAGCAGCACGAGCAGCACGGTGTGGCGCAGGCTCTTGTCCTCGACGAAGGCGCGATGCTCGTCGTCGCCGCTTGCGCTGAGCGCCGCGATGCGGGGAAAGAGGACGTCACTCAGCGCCGAGGGGACGAGCCACAACACGGCGGTGACCGCGATCGCGATCGCGTAGTGCCCGACGGCGGCGGCCGATGCCGCCGCGCTGAGGACGAGCAGGTCGACCCGCGTACTGAGCATCGCGAGCGCATTGGCGCCGTATCCCTTCGCGCCGAAGCTCAGCGCGCGTCTCAGCTGTCGCGGCTCCTGCGGTTGGGTGCCGCGCGCCGGCAGCCGGCGCCGCGCCCACACCACCGACGCGATCGCGACGAGGACGTGGGCGATGGTCATGCCGACGACGGCCCCCGGCAGATCGGCGATCAGGGCCAGGCCGATGACCAGCACCATGGCCGAGCCGGACTGAAGCGCGGGAGGCAGGACGTACGCCTCGTAGCGGTCGATCGCCAGGCCCACGAAGCTCACGTAGAACCACGTCAGCGCGAACGGCAGCGCGAGCGCAGCCACGACGGTGGATCCGACCGCGAGGCCGCCGAACGCCGACGGCATCGCGAGTCGCGCCGCGACGCACATGGCGGCGCCGGCCGCGCCGGACAGCAGCGCGACACGCAGCGCGACGCGCATCGCGTCCCGCGGGGCCCAGCGCCCCGATGCGACGTAGTAGGCGATGCCGTGCTCGATGCCCAGCGAGCAGGCGACCGTGAGCAGCAGGACGAGCGTCAGCGCGATCGCGAAGCCGCCGGTGCCCTCCGGTCCGAGCAGGCGCGCGACGAAGATCGTGGTCGCGGCGCCGGTGATCGCGACGGTGAAGCGGCTCGCGGTGCCCATGACGGCGCCGCCGGTCATCGGCCGCAGCGGGGGAGTGGGCTCCTCGGCGGCCATGCGTGATGCGATTGTCCTACGCTGACCGGCGACGATGCCCGTGCCCCTGTTCGACACGACGACGCCGCTCGCGCCCCTCCGCCCCGAGATCGACGCAGCGATCAGCGGCGTCATCGACGACGGGCGCTTCATCCTCGGCCCGAACGTCATGGCGTTCGAGCAGGAGTTCGCGCGGTTCTGCGGCGCCGCGCACGCAGTCGGCGTTGCGAACGGCACGGACGCGCTGACGATCGCGCTGCGTGCGATGGGCGTCGGTCCCGGCGACGACGTCGTCGTGCCGTCGTTCACGTTCTACGCCAGCGCGGAGGCGATTCCGCCGACGGGCGCACGGCCCGTGTTCTGCGACGTCGATCGCGACACCATGTGCGTGACAGCCGAAACGGTCAGGACGGCGCTCACGCCGCAGACGAAGGCGGTCATCGCCGTGCACCTGTTCGGCAACGTCGCACCGGTCGCCGAGATCGAGGCGCTCGGCGTTCCGGTGCTCGAGGACGCGGCGCAGTCCGCCGGCTCGACGACACCCGCCGGTCGGCCCGGCTCACTCGGCACCGCGGCGACGTTCAGCTTCTTTCCGTCGAAGAACCTCGGCTGCTTCGGCGACGGCGGCGCGATCACCACCAACGACCAGGCGATCGCCGACCGTGCCCGGATGCTGCGCTTCCACGGCTCGTGGGACAAGGTCACGTACGATCACGTCGGCTACAACTCGCGCCTCGACGACCTGCAGGCCGCGATCCTGCGGGTGCAGCTGCCGCACCTCGACACATGGGCCGACGGGCGCCGGGCGGCTGGCGAGCACTACGCCGCGGCGGGCCTGAACGAGCTTGTCGCGCTGCCGAGCATCGTCGGCGACTGCGCTCCCGCATGGCATCTGTACGTCGTGCGCACGGAGCGCGTGGACGACCTCGCGGCGGGCCTCGAGGACGCGGGCGTCGGCCACAAGTCCTATTACCGCACCCCGGTGCACCGCCAGCCGGCGATGTCGCGATTCGGCGCCGGCGTCGAGCTGCCGGCGACCGACGAGGTCGCGCGCACGCATCTGGCGATCCCCATGAGCCCGGTGCTCAACGCCGAGCAGGTCACCGAGGTCGTGGCGGCGGTGGGGGCAGCGCTCCCCGCGGGCGTCGGCGCCTAGCCCTTGGGCCGGCCGAGGATCCTGCACGCTCCCGCCGACGTCGGCGGCCACGCCTATGGCCTGTCGCGTGGCGAGCGCGAGCTCGGGCTCGTGAGCGACGTGGCGGTGCTGGCGGCGGGGCCCTACGGCTACGGCGCCGACATCCGGCTTGACCTGACAGACCTTCCGACGCCGCAGGTCATCCGGAGGCGCGCTGCCTTCGCGCGCCATGCGCTCGCACGCTACGACGTGATCCACCTGAACTTCGGCCATCCGATCGTGGCGGTCCGCCGCGGCCCGTTCATCCTCAGCGAGCTGCCCCTGCTCAAGCGCGCGGGCAAGACCGTGATCGTGACCTTCCAGGGCTGCGACGTGCGTCCGCAGGCGGCGTGCGCGTGCACGTCGCCCGTGTGCGCGGCACAGGACCCCAAGCGGCTGCCCAACGCGCGCCACATGCTGCGCTACGCGGACCGCGTGTACCACCTCAACCCCGACCTGCGGCGCTGGCTGCCCGGCAGCCGCTTCCTGCCATACGCGAGCGTCGACATCCGCGCGACGACGCCCGCACCGCTGACCATGCGCGAGGAGCTCGTCGTCGCGCACGGCCCGACGAACCGCGAGGTCAAGGGCACCGAGCACGTCATCGCGGCGGTCGACGCGCTGCGCGGGGAGGGGGTGGCGGTCCGCCTCGACCTCGTCGAGGGCGCGACGCGCCGAGAAGCTCTGGCCCGCTTCGGGACCGCCGACGTGATCGTCGACCAGCTGCGCCTCGGCTGGTACGGCGGCCTCGCGGTCGAGGGCATGGCGCTCGGCCGCCCGGTGCTCGCGGCGATCGCCGAGGACGACCCGGCGGACAACCCGTTCGGCAGCGCGCTGCCGATCGTGCGCACCAGCCCCGAGAGCCTGCGCGACGACCTGCGCGAGCTGCTCGCCGACCGTGCGCGGCGCGAGCGGATGAGCGCCGAGGGACGCGCGTTCGTCGAGCGCCACCACGATCCGCGCGCGGTCGCGCAGGCGATCCTCGACGACCTGCCGTGAACGACAACCGCTACCGTTGCGCCCCGTGAAGCCCGCGCTCCTGGACATGCTCGCCGACCCGGCGAGCGGCGAACCGCTCGCGCTCGACGACGGCGCACTCGTGGCTCCCGGCGGCGCTCGCTACGAGATCCGCGACGGCATCCCGCGCCTGTCCGATCCCGGCGGCAGCGGCCAGGAGGACACGTTCGACACGTTCTCCTGGAAGTGGACCCACGTCTCGCCGGAGGAGATCGACCAGCGCGTCGCCGCGCAGTACGCGTGGTATGACGAGCGCTACGGATTCGACGGCGACGCGGGGCTCGCGACGCTGCTCGAAGGGCGCGCGCGGATCCTCGAGGCGGGGACCGGCCTCGGTGGCGACGCCGCGCGCTTCGCGCGTCTCGCTCCGCACGCCGAGGTCGCCGCGATCGATCTCAGCAGGGCGATCGAGGTCGCCGCGCAGCGCTTTGGCGGCCCCGAGAACCTGCACTACCTCCAGGCCGACATCATGCACCTGCCGTTCGCCCCGGAGACGTTCGACTTCATCTCGGCCGAGCAGGTCATCCACCACACGCCGGACGCCGCGCGCGCGTTCGCGAACCTCGCCGAGCGGCTCGCGCCGGGCGGCGTGTTCGCCGCGTACCTGTACCGCGTCAAGGCGCCATTGCGCGAGCTCGCCGACGACTGGATCCGCGAGCGCGCGACCGTCATGGAGCCCGAGGAGGCGATGGACCTCGGGCGTGACCTCGCGGAGCTCGGGCGCGAGCTGCAGCGCGTCGGCGGCACCGTCACGCTCGAGCGGGGCGTCCCGCTGCTGGGCATCGATCCCGGCGAGCACAACGTCCAGCGGCTCGTCTACTGGACGCTGCTGAAGTGCTTCTGGAACGACGACTTCTCGCCGAACCTCAACGCGCTCGTCAACTACGACTGGTACGCCCCGCACCACGCATCGCGGCACACGCCAGAGGAGGTGCAGGCGTGGTGCGTGGCCGCCGGGCTGGAGGTCGACCGCCTCGACGTCAGCGACGCCGCGATCAGCGTGCTGGCGCGGCGGCCGCGCTGATCCCGCGGCCAGGCCGGCAGCCGCCCGCGATGCTCAGCGAGATCCTCGTCTGCCCCGTTTGCCGCGGAACGCTCGACGACCTGCTGTGCAGCGACTGCGACCGCGCCTACCGCAGCGCCCACGGGGTGCCTGACCTCACGCCGATCCCGCCGCCCGACGGCGAGGTCCAGAATCGCTGGGGGATGTGGGAGGCGCTGCAGGCTAACGGCGAGCAGGCCTACGACATCGACCCGCCGAGCAGCCTCTCGGTCGGCGACCGCGACGACGTGCGCGCGTTCGCGCGCTTCGCGCAGCTCGGCGGGCGCGTCCTCGATGTCGGCTGCGGCCCGCAGACCCTGCCGTCGTACGCCGCCGGGATGACCGGCCAGCTCGTCGGCATCGACCCGCTCGTCGGCGAGCAGCCGCGTGACTTCGCGTTCGTCAAGGGCATCGCGGAGTACCTCCCGTTCGCCGATGCCACGTTCGACCGCGTGTTGTTCGCCACGTCTCTGGACCACGTCCTCTCGCCCGCGCTCGCAATCGCCGAGGCCCGCCGTGTCACCGCGCGCGGCGGCGCGGTGATCGTGTGGTTCGGGGAGCAGGCGGCGCCGCCCTCGCTGGCGGCGCGTGCACGCGAGGCGGCCCGGATGCTGCGGCGCGGCGAGCTGGCAGGGATCGCCCGCGCCGCTCGTGAGGCGCTGCAGCCGCGTTCGGCGCAGAACGTGATCACGGTCGAGACCCCAGCCGCGACGATGACCTTCGAGGTCCCCGAGGGCGCGGTCGACGCCTTCCACTTCGCGCATCCCGATGCGCCGGCGATCATGGGCTGGCTGGGCGCCGCGGGACTTACGATCGAGGCGGTGGATCGCCCCATCCCCGGCCACTGCTTCATCCGCGCGCGACGCCGGGACTAGCGATCCGGTTGCGGACGAGGCCGTGCTCGATGCGCGGCCGCGAGCGGCTGTACTCGGACTTCAGCGGGTGAAAGAGATCGATCAGGGCGACCGGCTCACCGTTCCAGATGTGGCGGTAGATCGCGCCGTACAGGTATGCGGCGGTCTCGTCGGAGTGGTACTTCGCGGCATACGCGGCGGCCGCGCGGCCCAGCCGCTCGCGCAGGTCGGGATCGACCACGAGCGCGCGCAGGCGGTCGGCGATCGTCTCCGGTGACGCCGACAGGATCGGGCACTCGTCGAGATAGGAGTAGCGCCGCAGGACGGCCGTCAGGCGGTCGTCCTCGAGGTTCGCGACGACCGGCAGGCCGGCTGCCATCCCCTCGATCGCGTTGAGCGCGTAGCCGGTCGCGATGATCTGATCGGCGAGAACGTCGACTTCGGTCGTGAGGATCCGCTGCACCTCGCGGTTCTGGACGTTCTCGATCAGGACGAGCTCGACGTCGAGTCCCTCCCCGCGCAACTGCTCGGCGGCCGCGATGATGAACTCCGTGCCCTTGAAGCCACGGTGGTTGGGGGCGTGCGCGACGCGCACCGGGCCACCGCTGCGCCCGTCTGCGCGCGAGTACGACCGCTCGCGCCGCCACTGCGTGACGTCGATCGTCGCGACGCTCGCCGGCAGGACGTCCCAGCGCCCCAGGCCGTCCATCATCAGCCCGCCGAACATGCAGTCGGCGTGCTCGGTCCAGTACATGACCCGCCTGCGCGTGCGCGCCTCACGCCGCGCGAGCGTCGGGTAGCTCGAGAGCAGCGCGTGGCGCAGCGAAAGGTCGGCGATCTGCGAGGACAGGTGCGCGTCGTTGCCGTGCGCCTGCGACACGACGCGCGCGCCCGCGAGGTGCAGCAGCTGGCCCTCGAGGCGCCACAGCGGGGTCAGCCCGAGGAAGCCGCCGGAGTAGTGGTGCTGAAAGACGTCGGCGCGAAAGAGCGACCGGACGAACGCCGCGTACGGCCCGAGCAGGAACGCGAGGCCCGGCGGCACGAGCTGCTCGTAGAGGACGTCGAAGTCCTCGGGCCGGTTGATCCGCGCGTAGACCTCCTGCATCACCGTCTCGGACTCGTAGCCGGCCTTGCGCAGGGCGCGCGACCAGTGCCGGTAGGAGAGGATCGGCTCGGGCCCCCAGACGATCCTCGGGCGTTCGCGCCGCGGCGAGCGGCGCAGCCGCGCAAGAACCGCCGCGGCCGCGAGCGCCGGCAGCATCGGCAGCGCGAGCATTTGCTGCGCGATCACGACGAGGGGACGGCGAAAGCCCGCCGGCAGCAGGCGGCGCAGCGTGGCGAGCGGGTCCATTCGCCGCGACTCTACCCCGGCCCTCTGCGTCCTGGGCCGCCGCCCGCCGTGGTCTAGCCTGCCGACATGCCGGTCGACGCCCAGGACGCCGCCGCGGCTGAGGAGACCGCAGGTGGCGTGCGCGGGCTCGGCATCGAGATCCGCCGTCTCGGCGGGCAGACGCTGATCTACGGGTTCGGCGGCGCGGCGCTGCAGATCGTCGGCATCGTGACGCTGCCGATCCTGGCCCGCGTCTTCACCCCGACCGATTACGGAATCCTCGAGCTCGGGATGGTCGTCTCGGCGATCCTCATGATCGTCGTCGACGGGGGGATGGCGTCGGCATCGCAACGCAGCTACTTCGACTACGGCGACGAGCAGGAGGCCGAGCGCCGGCGGGTCCTGGTCACGGCGCTGATCTTCCAGCTCGTCATCGGTGTGCTCATGGCAGCGCTCCTCGCGGTGTTTGCGACCCCGATCTCCCGCGCGCTGTTCGACGGGCGCGACGAGAGCGTGCTGATCGTGCTCGTCGGCGTCGCCCTGCCCGCCTTCGCGCTGGCGCAGTTCACGCGCGAGGTCCTGCGCCTGGAGTTCCGCGCTTGGTCGTACCTCGCCACGTCGGTCGCAGGAGCGGCCGTCGCCGCCACGATCACGATCCTCGCCGTGGTCGCCTGGGACAGCGGCGTCGCCGGCGCGTTCATCGGAGTGCTCTGCGGCTGGATCGCCGGAGCCCTGTGGGGCATCGCACTCGTCTGGCGGCGCCTCGTCGCGCGCCCGTCGCGCCGGGAGCTCGCGATCATGCTCCGCTACGGCCTCCCGTTGATCCCGGTCGCACTGTCGCTGTGGGCGCTGTCGCTGATCGACCGCGTGATGCTCGCGCACCTCGCCGACCTCGACGAGCTCGGGCAGTACGCGATCGCAACCCGCCTCGCGGTGCCGGTCATGCTGATCGTCATGGCGCTCGCGCTCGCGTTCTCGCCGTTCATCCTGTCGCTGCACCAGAGCGACCCCGAGCGCGAGAAGCACGTGCGCGGCCGCGTGCTGACGGACTTCACGGCGGCGCTGTGCCTCGTCGCGCTTGTCAGCGCGCTCTGGGCCCGGGAGCTCGGCGAGCTCGTCGCGCCCGACTTCGACGAGGCGTATCGCGCCGTCGGCCTGGTCGCATTCGGCCTCGTCGCGTTCGGCATCTCGAGCGTGGTCGTGGCGGCTATCTCGATCTCCCGGCAGACGCGCTGGCTGACGCTCTACTCGGCGATCGCGGCGGGCGCCAACGTGGCGTTGAATTTCGCGCTGATCCCGCCGTTCGGCCAGCTCGGCGCGGCGACGGCGACGCTCGCCGCCTATCTGCTGCTGACGGCGCTGTACTACCGCCGCGCGCAGATCCTCTACCGGACGCCGTACCGCATCGGCGTTGTCGTCGCGAGCTTCACGCTCGGTCTCATGCTCATGCCGCTGGGCGCGATCGACTACGGCTCGTGGACGCTTGCGACGGGCGTCAAGCTCGCCGCGCTGGCCGTGTTCCTGCTCGCGTTGCGGCCCGTCGGCGTCATCGCCGCAGGGGACATGCTCCGCACGCGCGCATGGGCGCGGGCGCGGCTGCGGCGCTAGCGGTTCCCGCCACGCAACGCGGCCACGACACCGGACAGGCCTTCGTCGAGCGCCACCCGCGGCGTCACGCCGAGCAGCCGCCGCATCCGCTCGTTGTCTCCGAGCAGGTCGCCGGGCGGTCCCTCGCCGGCGTGGACGATCGTCGGCTCGACCTGCGCGGCCAGCGCGAGCCGCGCCGCGATGTCACGCACCGTCACCGTCTCGTCGCCTGCGATGTTCACCACGTCGATCGCGTCCTCGGCACGGGCCGCCGCCGCGATCGCGATCGCGGCGTCATCCACGTGGATCGGGTTGACGCGCAGGCCGGGGTCGCCCGCGATCGTCACCGGCTCGCCGCGTAGCACGCGCTCTGCAAGGCCGCCGACGAGCATGCCCCGCTGCCCCGGTCCGTAGACGAAGAACGGCCGCAGGACGACGGTCTCCAGCAGCGCGCGGTACGGTGCGAGCAGCACCTCGGCGGCGTACTTCGAGGCTGCGTAGAAGCCGTCCGGAGCCACCGCGGCGGTCTCGTGCGCCGGGGCTGCGCGAAAGCCGTAGACGCCGCCGGTCGAGCATAGGACGAAGCGCCGCGCGGCGGCCGCTCGGGAGTAGTCCAGCAGTGCCGCGACCGCGTCGACGTTGACCGCCACGACGTCGGCTGCGCCCTCGGGGAAGTCGCGGTAGCGCTCGGACTGCGCGAGGTGCACGACGGTGTCCACCCGCGCGGGCAGGCGCGTCGGGTCCAGCCCCGCCGCGAGGTCCTGCAGGAGCCAGGTCGCGCTGCCGGCCACGGCGTCGGGCGGCGCGCGCCGCGCCACCGCGACGACCTCGTCGTGCTGCGCCAGCAGGGGGAGCAGCCGGCGCCCGATGAACCCGGTCGCGCCCGTCAGCAGGATCGTCATGGCCGGTGCCCGTGCAGAAAGGTCCGGCACCAGTGCTCGAACGACAGCAGCGACCACAGCAGTAGGCGGCGGTTCTCGCGGCCGTCGAGGTGCTGCTCGACCATCGCGCGCACGCCCTCCGGGGAGAAGAAGTCGTACAGCTTCGCGCCCGGATCCAGCAGGACGTCGCGCACGTAGTCGATCGAGTCGCCGCGAAACCACGAGGCGTCCGGTCCGGAGAAGCCCTGCTTGACCCGGTCGGTCACCCTCTCGGGGACGTGCCGGGCCATGACCTGGCGCAGGATGAGCTTGCCGTCGCGCGTGCGCTGGAAGAAGCGCTCGGACTTGCCGCCCGGCTCGTTCTCGTCGAGCTTGACGACCTTGTCGAGATCGCGCAGCTTCAGCTTCACCGGGACGCGCAGCGCGAAGTCGACGAGGTCGTTGTCGAGAAACGGGACGCGCGTCTCGAGCGAGTGCGCCATCGACAGCTTGTCCTCGACCACGAGAAGGCCGTGCAGGAACGTCTTGGCCTCGAGATACAGCGAGTGGTTGACGTAGTCCTCCGGCGAGCTCGGCGCCTCGGCGCCGACGAACACGGCACGGAAGATCTCCTCCGTGCGCACATCGGTCAGCCGGTCCCAGACCTCGGGGCGAAACAGGCCCGCGCGGTACTCGTCGGGCACGAGCCGGTGCCAGAAGCGGTAGTACTTCTCGACGTAGTGATCGAAGTCGTCGTTGACGACGGCGCGGTAGTACCGCCAGGGATAGCCGGCGAACAGCTCGTCGCCGCCCGAGCCGCTCAGGACGACCGTCACGAACTTCGACGCCAGCCGCGAGACGTACCAGTTCGGATAGCTCTGCCCCACGCGCAGATCCTCCAGATGCCACACGAGGGACGGCAGGCAGCGCTCCATGTCGCCGGCCTTCAGCACCGACTCGAAATGCTCGGTCTTGAACACGTAGCTCATCGCCTCGGCCTTCGTGCGCTCGTCGGCGCCCATCTCCAGGCCGCCCGAGGAGGTCATGTCGAAGCCGACGGTGAACGTGGCGAGATACGGCAGCTCACGGGCGGCCAGCGCCGTGATCGAGCCGGAGTCCATACCGCCCGACAGATGCGACCCGACCGGCACGTCGGAGACGAGCTGACGCTGCACGGCCTGCCGGAAGAGCCGGTCGAGCTCCTCGCGGTGCTCCTCGGGACGGCACGCGGCGCCGGAATCGGGCTCGGCGAACTCCCAGTCCCAGTAGCTGGTGGGACGGACGTCGCTGTCGCCCGGGCGCAGCGTCGCGTGCGAGCCCGCCGGGAACATCCGGACGCCGCCGAACAGCGTGCCGTCGGTGAAGAGGTTCTGAAACGTGAAGTACTCGAGCAGGTGCTCCTCCGAGACCCGCACCTTGAAGGCCGGATGCTGCAGAAACGACTTGACCTCCGAGCCGAACAGCAGCTGCCCGCCGGCGTGCGTCCAGTACAGCGGCTTGATCCCGTAGCGGTCGCGGGCGAGAAACAGCGTTCGCTCGTCGCGATCCCAGATCGCCAGCGCGAACATCCCGTTGAAGCGCTCCACGCACGCGGGACCCCACTCGCGGTACGCGCGCAGGACGACCTCCGTGTCCGTGTGCGAGCGCATCCGCTCGCCGCTCCCGCGCAGCTCGTCGCGGAGGTCCATGAAGTTGTAGATCTCGCCGTTGTAGACGATCGTGTAGCGCCCGTCGGGCGTGTGCATCGGCTGATGGCCGGCGGGCGTGATGTCGATGACCGCCAGACGACGGTTGGCCATGCCGAGCGGGCCGTCGATGTGCGTGCCGGAGTCGTCGGGCCCGCGATGGGCGATGGCGTCGTTCATGAGGCGCAGCACGCCCTCGTGGACGACGTCGCCGGTGCGACTCAGGATCCCGGCGATGCCGCACACGTGGCGGTCGGCGTCAGGCCGTCGGCTGCTCGACGGAGCGCCGCTGGTCGCTGCGTCGCCACTCGATGATCGAGCGTAGCCCCTCGCGGTAGGGCAGCTCCGCGCGGTAGCCGATCAGCGTCTCGGCCAGCTCCGTCGAGCCGACGCGGTGCGTGACGAACATCTGCTCGTCGGCGCGGTACTCCGGCTCGATGTCGGCGCACGTCTCCTCCAGCAGGACGTCGACGAGCTCCTTGATGCTCGTCCTGATCCCGGTGCCGACGTTGAGGTTGACGTCCGTCGCGTCGCTCTTCATCGCGAGGATGTTCGCGCGGGCGACATCGCCGACGTGGACGAAGTCGTAGGCCTGCGAGCCGTCGCCGAAGATGACGGGCTGCTCGCCGGCGTCGATCTTGTCGAGCACCTTCATGATCACGCTGACGTAGGTGCCCTTGTAGTCCATCCGCGGCCCGTAGACGTTCATGTACCGCAGGCCGACGTAGTCGAGGCCGTGCTGCTCGTGGTAGGCGCGGAAGAACTGCTCGCCCGCGATCTTCGTGGCGCCGTACATCGTGCGGTTGTTGAACGGGTGGTCCTCGGTCATCGGCGTGAAGGCGGCGTCGCCGTAGACCGACGCCGACGACGAGTAGACGACCTTCTTCACGCCCGCCCGATGCGCGGCATCCAGGACGTTGAACGTGCCGACGCAGTTGACCTCGATCGCCGAGCGCGGCTCGTGGACGCACTCGTAGAGCCACAGCGCGGCCAGCAGCCAGACGCAGTCGGTGCCCTCCATGAGCCGGTCGAGCAGGTCGACGTCGGTGATCGATCCCTCGACGAGCGTCACGCGCTCATCCGCCATGGCGGCGTCGAGGTTGTGACGGGCGCCGCGAGCGAAGTTGTCGAGCACCACGATCTCGCGGACGGGCTCCGCGAGGAGCTGATCGACGATGTGCGAGCCGATGAAGCCGGCGCCCCCGATGACGAGGACGCGAGTGTCTGTGAGGTCAGGCATTGGGCGCCAAAGTAGCAGCCGCCGAGCATCCGACGGCTCAAATATCGTGGCGCCGCACGTGCCCAGGAGCGCTCTCATCACAGGCATCACCGGCCAGGACGGCTCGTATCTCGCCGAACTGCTGCTCGACCACGGCTACGAGGTCCACGGGATGGTGCGGCGCGCCTCGACGGAGAAGTTCGACCGCATCGAGCACCTGCGCGAGCGGATCACGCTGCACCAGGGCGATCTGCTCGACCAGCGCTCGCTCGTCGACACGCTGCGCGCCGCCAGGCCCGACGAGGTCTACAACCTCGCCGCGATGAGCTTCGTCGCGGTGTCCTGGGTGCAACCCACATTGACCGCGGAGTTCACGGGAGTCGGCGTGACGCGGATGCTCGAGGCCGTCCGCGAGGCGTGCCCCGACGCGCGCTTCTACCAGGCGTCGAGCTCGGAGATGTTCGGCAAGGTGCTGGAGGTCCCGCAGACGGAGGCGACGGCCTTCTATCCGCGATCGCCCTACGGGGTGGCGAAGGTCTACGGGCACTTCATCACCGTCAACTACCGCGAGTCCTACGACCTGTTCGCCTGCTCGGGGATCCTGTTCAACCACGAGTGCGTGTTCTCCAACACGCCGCTCATCGTGCGCGAGCACGGCCTCGTGTCCGTCAAGACGCCGGCCGACCTCGTCGCGCTGCGCGGCAAGGGCCGCTCGGTCCAGAGCTTCACGCCCGACCGGATGCTCGACGTCTGGGACGGCGCCGGCTGGACGCCGATCACCGCCATCACGGCGACGCGGCGACGGCGCGACGATCCCGATCATCGCGGCCTGGCGGTGCAGGCTCGCGGCGGCGTCATCGACGTCACCACGCATCACGGGATGCTCAACGCCGACCGCGAGCAGCTGCGGGCGGATGCAATCGCCGACGGCGACCGGCTTGCGCTGTTCGACGAATTCCCGTGTTCGAACGAGTGGTCGGCGGTCGCACCGGAGGCAGGCGAGCTGCTCGGGCTGCTGGCTGCCGATGGCTACGTATCGTGCGATGGGGCTCGCATGCGCTTCATCAACAACGACGCGCTCCTGCGCACCCGTGTCGCGCAGCTGTGGTCGCGCTGCTTCGGCGGCACGTCGACTGAATGGATCGGCCGCTCCGGGTTCGATGTGGCGCACGACGTGCACGCCGTCAACCTCAACGGCGCCCACGGCCTCGGCGGCTGGCTGCGCGAGCAGCTCTACACGCCGACTGGCCTCAAGCAGGTCCCGCCGCTCGTCCTCAACGCGACGGGGGACGTTACCGAGGCCTTCCTGCGCGGCTACTACGCGGGGGACGGGCTCAAGCGTGGGCGTGGCGAATCGATCAAGACCAACAGCGCAGTCCTCGCGCAGGGCGTCTGCTGGCTGTATGCCCTGCAAGGCCAGGATGCATCGGTCTACGTCGAGCATCGCGACGGCAAGGCGTACTACCAGCTCAACCTGCGCTCGGCGACGCCGGCCGGGATGAAGGGCGCGCACCTGCTGAAGGACCCTGCGGAGGTGCGGCGCGTGGATAGCGCGGTCGTGCCGGACGACGAGTGGGTGTTCGACGTCGAGACGCAGAGCGGCGTCTTCGCAGCAGGCGTGGGACGGCTCGTCGTGCACAACTCGCCGCGCCGCGGGCTGGAGTTCGTGACGCGCAAGATCACGTGGCACGCGGCCGCCATCAAGCACGGACTGCGCGACGAGCTGCGACTGGGCAACCTCGACGCCCAGCGCGACTGGGGCTACGCGAAGGACTACGTCGAGGCGATGCACCTCATGCTCCAGCAGGACACGCCCGAGGACTTCGTGATCGCCACGAACAGCACCAACACCGTGCGCGAGTGCGTGCAGATCGCCTTCGACGAGGCCGGGGTGCCGGACTGGGAGCGCTACGTGGAGCTGGACGCGGCGTTCCTGCGCCCGGCGGAGGTCGACCAGCTGATCGGCAACCCGGCGAAGGCCAAGGCGCAGCTCGGATGGGAGCCCAAGACGAGCTTCGAGGAGCTCATCCGGCTCATGACGCGCGCGGACCTCGAGCTGCTCGCGAAGTAGCCGTCGCGGCTACGCGGTCACGTGCCGCCGCGAGCGTTCGAGCTCGTCTTGCAACTGCTCGAGCACGCGCACGACGCGCAGGCCGCTCTCGCCGTCGGAGTCCGGGGTGCGGCCCTCGCGCACGCAGTCGACGAAGTGGGCGACCTCGAGGCGCAGCGGCTCGGCGTTGGAGATCCGCGGGCTGTAGATGTCGCCGGCGCGGGTGATGTACTCGCCGTAGGAGTCCGCCTTCTGATCGAAGCCCTTGTCGTAGACGGTCACCTTGCGCTCGAGGTCCATGTCGTCGAACGTCGCCATCCGCTGCGACCCCACGACGGTGAAGCGGCGCTCCTTGTGCGGGTCCAGCCACGACAGGTGCAGGTGCGCTGCGAGCCCGCTCGGGAAGCGCAGGAACGCGAAGACCACGTCCTCCACGCCGGCGCGCATGTAGGACTCGCCACGGGCGCTGACCTCGATCGGATCCTCCTCGGCAAGGTGCAGGATCACGGAGATGTCGTGAGCACCGAGGCTCCACAGAGCGTTCTCGTCGGCGCGCAGCTGGCCGAGGTTCAGGCGGTTGGAGTAGATGTAGTGGATGTCGCCGAGCTCGCCCGACTCGGCGATCTCCTTGATCTTGCGTACGCCGGGGTGGTACTGCAGCAGATGGCCGACCATAAGCACGCGGCCGGTGGCGCGCGAAGCGGCGACCGCGCGCTCGGCATCGGCGGTCGACTGCGCGAGCGGCTTCTCGACGAAGCAGTGCTTGCCGGCCTCGAGCACCCGTACGGCGAGATCGGCGTGCGTCGGAACGGGCGTCGCGATGACGACCGCGTCGAGCGCGTCGTCGCAGAGCAGATCCTCCAGATCGGCGGTGAAGCGCGCGTTTCGGTGAACGGCCGTGAAGCGCTGACGCACCGCCTCGCGCCCGTCGCAGCACCACGCCAGCTCCGCACCCTCGAGCCCGTCGATGTTGCGCGCGAGGTTCGGGCCCCAGTACCCGAGCCCGACGACGCCGACCCGGACGGCCGAACCGTTCATCGCAGCACCCCCGCGCCGCGCGCGCTGCGCCGCGTGACACCACCCACAGGAAGGCCCACGTAGCCCAGCGCGTTGACTCCGTCAGCCATGTCGGCGCGAGTCTAGTCGTCGACCGGCAGACGCTGGGTGCGGGCCGGCGTCGGGAGCTGCCGGTCGCGGTCGCAGCGCTCTCGCTCGGCGCGCGATCTGCCGATGCAGGACGGATGCGCTCCCCCCGCTTCGTGGTGCCCGCCGCGCTCGTCGCGCTGCTGGCCGGTTTCGCCACCGTCGCACCCGCCGCGCACGCGGCCCCCGAGGTCGTCGTCGCCGGCGGCGACGGCGTCCTCATGGCGGTCGCGGCGGAGCCCGGCAGCGGCCGTGGCATCGCGATCACGGGCCGCGGAGCGCCCGACGGCAACGGCTTCATCTCGCTGGACCTGTTCGCCTCGGCGCTCGACGCCGCCGGCCGGCCGAGCGGCGCGAAGCAGTCGGTCGGCGGGGGCATGAAGCCCGACTTCTCGCTGATCGGCGGCGCCCAGCTCTCCGTCGCCACCGACACGAAGCGCCGGCGGCACCTCGTCGCGTGGTCCGCGCACAAGGCGGGGATGGGCCGCACCCCCTGCCCGCCCTCGGGCCTGCAGCCCTCGCTGATGACCGCCGACCTTCCGCCGTGCTTCACCGACGACACCGAGATCTTCGTCCGCGTGGTGGAGCGCACGGGGCGCGCGCGGGGACCCGAGCGCCAGGTCACGAACGTCGGCCCGCCCTCCAGCGGCATGTTCTCCTCGGCGGGCGGGAGCATCGTCTACGACGCGAAGACCGACACGATGCTGCTGGTCTTCGCCGCGCGGTTGAGCGGCGAGTCCGGGCGTGCCGCGCTGGTCGTCCAGCGCCTGCGCCCCGACGGGACGCCGCTCGGCGCTCCGCGGCCTCTGGCACTACGGCCGCAGGCTCAGAGCGCCGGGCCGCTGACGCGGCTCGTCGCCGATCCCCGGGGCGGCCACCTGCTGGTGTACACGTGGGGCGAGAGGTACGACGAC
>DASYVZ010000551.1:0-3530 GCA_035936515.1 Solirubrobacteraceae bacterium
CCCGGCGTGCCGGTGAACGCCTCGGCGACGAAGAACGGCTGCGACAGGAAGCGTTCGACGCGCCGGGCACGGGCGACGATCAGCTTGTCCTCGTCGGAGAGCTCGTCGATGCCGAGGATCGCGATGATGTCCTGCAGCTCCTTGTAGCGCTGGAGGATCTCCTTGACGCGATTGGCGACCGTGAAGTGCTCCTCGCCGAGGATGTCCGGCTTGAGGATCGTCGAGGTGGAGTCCAGCGGGTCGACCGCCGGGTAGATGCCCTTCTCGGTGATCGCCCGCGACAGGACCGTCGTCGCGTTGAGATGCGCGAACACCGACGCGGGAGCCGGGTCGGTGAGGTCGTCAGCGGGCACGTAGACCGCCTGCACCGAGGTCACCGAGCCGTCGCGCGTGGAGGTGATGCGCTCCTGCAGCTGGCCCATCTCCGTCTCGAGCGTGGGCTGGTAGCCGACCTGCGAGGGCATCCGCCCCAGCAGCGCCGAGACCTCCGAGCCGGCCTGCACGAAGCGGAAGATGTTGTCGATGAAGAGCAGCACGTCCTGGCCGCCCTGCTCGCGGAAGTACTCCGCCATCGTCAGGCCCGACAGCGCGACGCGCATTCGCGCTCCGGGGGGCTCGTTCATCTGACCGAAGACGAGGATCGTCTTGTCGAGGACGCCGGACTCCTTCATCTCCAGCCACAGGTCGTTGCCCTCGCGCGAGCGCTCGCCGACGCCGCAGAAGGCCGACAGACCGCCGTGCTCCTGGGCGAGGTTGTTGATGAGCTCCTGGATGAGGACGGTCTTGCCGACGCCGGCACCGCCGAACAGGCCGATCTTGCCGCCCTTGGCGTACGGGGCGAGCAGGTCGACGACCTTGATGCCGGTCTCGAACATCTCCGTCGTCGGCGTGAGGTTCTCGACGTTCGGGGCGGGCCGATGGATCGGCCAGCGCTCGTCGAACTCGACCTCGCCCTCGTTGTCGATCGGATCGCCGAGCAGGTTGAAGATCCGGCCGAGCGTACCGTCGCCGACGGGCACCGTGATCGGGCCGCCCGTATCGATGACCTCCATGCCGCGTGAGAGGCCGTCGGTGGAGTCCATCGCCACGCAACGCACGCGGTCGTCGCCGAGGTGCTGCTGCACCTCGAGCGTCAACACCTCGTCGTCGCCGTGCGCGATGGTGAGCGCGTTGAAGATCTCCGGCAGCTCGCCGTTGGTGAACATCGCATCGATGACGACGCCCTGGATCTCCTCGATCCGGCCCGTGGTGGTCTCTGGGGTCTCTTCGGTCTCTGTGGTCTCTGTGGTGGCCATCGGTCTCCTAGGTCAAACTCTCGGCGCCAGCCACGACTTCCATGATCTCCTGCGTGATCTCGGCCTGGCGGGCACGGTTCATTTCAAGGGTCAGGTCTTCGATGAGCTCGCCGGCGTTCTCGGAGGCGTTGCGCATCGCGGTCATGCGGGCGCCGTGCTCGGACGCGGTGGACTCCAGCAGCGCGCGGTACACGGAGATCTCGACGTAGTCGGGGACAAGGCGGGCGAGGATCTCCTTGGCGTCGGGCTCGTACTCCACCAGGGCGTGGTGCGCGCCGTCGCCGGGGGCCTCCTCGGCCTCGTCCTCATCCTCGGCGCCCTCGAGGATCGTCGCCTGCTGCAGCGGCAGGAGCGTCTCGCGACGGACCTCCTGGGTCAGTGGCGAGATGTAGCCGTTGTAGAAGATCTCCACGCGATCGGTCTTGCCGTCGACGTAGGCGGCGATGAGGTCCTCGGCGATCGAGCGCGCGTCGGCATAGGAGGGACGGTCGGTGAAGCCGACGTAGCGGCCGACCGGGTCCTTGCCGCGGAAGGTCAGCGTCGAAACGCCGCGCCGTCCCACGGCGCTGTAGGTCACGGAGCGGCCGTCGCCCTCGTAGCCGCGCGCGCTGCGCAGGCCGGCGCGCACGATCTGCGAGTTGAACGCGCCGGCGAGGCCGCGGTCACCCGTGACGAGCAGCAAAGCGATCGTCGCCTCGCTGTCGTGCTCCTTGAGGATCGGCAGGTTCGAGATCTCCGAGCTGCCGGCGGCCTCGGCGGCGTTGCGCGTCATGCGCCGGATCGCGCCGGCGTACGGGCGCAGCGCCTCGATGCGCTGCTCGGCGCGGCGCAGGCGCGCCGCGGCCACCATCTCCATGGCGCGCGTGATCTTCTGAATGCTCTTGACCGACCCGATGCGGGCCTTGACATCCTGCGTCGTGCTCACGCTGGCGCCGCTTCCTTCTCGGGCTCCTCGGCGGTCTCCTCGTCATCGCCGTCGTCGTCGCTCGAGCTCGTGGCCTTGGCGTCGTCGTCCTCGTCGATCGGCCCCCCCTCCTCGTCGAGGTCGTAGCCGAAGTCCTTGGCGAAGTCCTCAACCGCCTCCCGGACCGCCTCGACGAGGTCGTCATCCCACTCGCCGTCGGCGATCTTCTCGAGCAGGTCGGCGTTCTCGGAGCGCATCCGCGCGACGAGGTCCTCGTGGAACTCGCCGACGCGGTCGGCCTCGATCCGGTCGACGAAGCCGTTGGTCGAAGCGAAGATGACCACGACCTGCTCCTCCATCGCCATCGGCGAGCGCTCGTTCTGGTTGAGCGTCTTGACGAGACGCTCGCCGCGCGCAAGCGTCGCCTGCGTGTCGGCGTCGAGATCGGAGCCGAACTGGGCAAAGGCCTCGAGCTCGCGGTACTGCGACAGCTCGAGCTTCAGCCGTCCGGCAACCTTCTTCATCGGCTTCATCTGCGCGTTGCCGCCGACACGGCTGACGGAGATGCCGACGTTGATGGCCGGTCGCACGCCCGAGAAGAAGAGCTTCGGCTCGAGGAAGATCTGTCCGTCGGTGATCGAGATGACGTTCGTCGGGATGTAGGCCGACACGTCGCCGGCCTGGGTCTCGATGATCGGCAGCGCCGTCATCGAGCCGCCGCCGAGCTCGTCGTTGAGCTTGACCGCGCGCTCGAGCAGGCGGCTATGCAGGTAGAAGACGTCACCCGGGTAGGCCTCGCGACCCGGCGGGCGGCGCAGCAGCAGCGACATCTGGCGGTAGGCGAACGCGTGCTTGGTGAGATCGTCGTAGATGCACAGCGCGGCTCCGCCCTCGTAGAGGAAGTGCTCGGCCATCGCGGCGCCCGCGTACGGCGCGAGGAACTTCACCGGCGCGGCTTCGTCGGCGCCCGCGGCGACGATGATCGTGTTCTCCATCGCGCCGGCCTCCGACAACGTCTCGGCAAGCGCGACGACCGTCGCCATCCGCTGGCCGATCGCAACGTACACCGAGATCACGCCGGACTTGCGGTTGTTGATGATCGCGTCGATCGCGATCGTCGTCTTGCCGGTCTGGCGGTCGCCGATGATCAGCTCGCGCTGGCCGCGGCCGATCGGGATCATCGCGTCGATCGCCTTGATTCCAGTCTGCAGCGGCTCGATCACGGGCTGGCGCTGGACGACGCCGGGGGCCTTGAACTCGGCCGGGCGCTTGGTCTCCGTGTTGATGTCGCCCTTGCCGTCCAGCGGCTGGCCGAGCGGGTCGACGATCCG
>DASYVZ010000552.1:0-2482 GCA_035936515.1 Solirubrobacteraceae bacterium
CGCGACCGGCGCCGGCGGCTCGGTGCCGCGCGCCGGATTCGGCGGCAGGATCGTCAGCACGGCGTCGCCGCCGACGGCAGACGCCGCCCCCAGCAGCGCCTCACCGATCCCCGCGCTGCCGGGATCGGCGACGACCAGCACGGTCTCCCCCGCCCGCACGCGCAGGCAGCGCTGGACGACGGTCGCGACGGCCTCCTCGAGCTCGTTCACGGGGCTCAGACGGGCGCTCGGCTAGCCACCGGCGAGCACCGCGACCTTGATGCGGCCCTTGGTGTTCAGCCGCGTCAGCTGCGCCGATACCGTCGCGATGCAGCTCTCCGCACCCTGGACCGGAAGCTTGATCGGCCGGGTGTTGGGAGTCTGCGCCTCGTAGCGCCCTTGACCGACGTGCGCCTTGCGGCCCTTGTAGCAGCCCAGCTGCCAGGTGACCCAGACGACCTGCTTGGGAGCCGAGCTGACGCGGACGCGCACCGCCGAAGGCGAGACGATGGTTCCCCGCGCCTGCGCGACGGCGAGGCGGCCCTCGCGACGGGCCTCGTCGACCAGCCCGGTGCGGACCCGCGGCGCTTGCCTGCGCGGCCGTGTGTCCGCGCCGGGCAGCCGCGAGCGATCGCCCTCGGCAAACCCGCGCGCCGCATCGGAGCCGTCGTCGCCGCCTCCGCCGCCGCCAATGTCGTCGTCGCTGTCGCCGGTGAGGACGACGCCGATGATGATCAGCACGACGATCACGACCACCGCGATGATGAGGTACAGCGGCTTGATCGCCGGCACCTTGATCGACGTCCTGATCTTCTCGACGAACTTCTTCACGCAGTTCCTTCCTTCATCCTGGAGGCGGGCACCGACGGGCACCTTACGGCGAAGCGGCCGGACACGGCGCAGCCCGACTGCGATCGGGCCGTGACGGCAACGGCCCCGGCTACACTTCGCGCCCCCGCCGGAGTAGCTCAGTCGGTTAGAGCAGCGGAATCATAATCCGCGTGTCGGGGGTTCGAGTCCCTCCTCCGGCATCTACAGAACCCCTGCTGACGCGGGCGTTCCGTTGTTCTGGCGGCGGGCTAGAGGGTGCTCGGCGGCGGGCTCAGAGGGTTGGTCGGAGCTGGATGTCCGGCCTTTACGACCGACGCCTCGCTCACGCGCCTGGCGGCGGTGACATGACCCTGCCGCCCGGGGCCGGATCGACGGCGCGATCATCCCGCAACCGTGAGGCCGCGATCACGGCCTGAACGGCTCTGTCTCTACCTCTCCCGCCCAGCGCCCCGGATGACGGCGAAGACGACCCCCAGGAACACGACGAGGAGCACGATGCCAATGACGACCTCCATCTCAGGAGCCGCCGAGCAGAACGAGCGGAAGCAGGAGGGGGAGCACGAAGACGATCCTACTCGACTGCGCGGGTGTCAGCAACGTCGTCAGCGGAGCAGGCGGAAACGGGCTCGTCTTGCGGGCACTCCCGCAAGCCGCGAACGTGGCTCATGGGCAGGGCGTTCGTCGGGGGGAGTCGACGCAGCGATGTACCGGTCGCCACCTGCGTCAAGGCAGTCGGCGCCTCGCGCCGCCTGCGAGCCAATCGTTGGCTTCACCCACCGTTGCCGTCGGCCCGAGCGTCGTGACCTCGCCGTGCATCGGTCACCGTCAGTACCTCGGCGGGAATGTCCGTCCCTCTCGTAGCGGTCATGCCGGCGCGGCGTGCGCGGTCTTGACGCTCTCGGCAAGCTCGCGGCCAAGGCGGTCCACGGCATCCCAGTCGGTGTAGTCGTAGTCGTGCGACGTATCGGTCGGGTGGCCCATCTTCTTCATGAGCAGCCGCATGAGCTGGCGCGTGAACACCGACGGGACGTCGCCGACCGCGTCGCGCCGCTCCGTGACCCACGCGGCAACCTCCTTCTGGTGATGCTGCTGGTGCACGGAGCCGGCGAGTTGCGGATACGTCATGCGGACAACCACGGAAGCCGCGGGCGCGACGCACACGTACTGTCCATGCCATGACCGAGACGACCTCCACCGGTCCGCACCGCGGCCCAATCCTGCTCTGTGCCGGGAACGACGCCACTGCCGCGGCGCGCCTCGCCGAGTTCGCAGCCGTCGTGCTTCGCCGCCGAGCTGCTCGACGCGCAGGGCATGCACGTCACGCGTCAGGTGTGCCAGCAGGAGTACTCGCCGTGGCGGACGATCCTCGAGTTCGCCGAGGAGATCGACGCTGCCGCGATCGTCGCCGGCACGAGCGAGGACGCGGCACGTCAGCCCGGCTCGCTCGGAAGGCAGGCGCGCGCCCTCGCGCACCGCACGCGCCGCCCGTTGCTGCTGCTCGCGCCCGACGCGGCCGTACCCGGCGATGACGCCCCCGCGCTCTTTGCCAGCGACGGCTCTACGGCGGCGACGCGCGCGATGACGATCGCCGGCGCCTTGCTGGCCCCACGCCCGGCAATCGTCGCGAGCGCATGGCAGCCGATCGGCGACGCCGTCGGGGTCGCCATGGTCG
>DASYVZ010000553.1:0-6643 GCA_035936515.1 Solirubrobacteraceae bacterium
CCCAGGCGAGGTTCTCACCCGTCCGCCAGCTGCTCGCCGACCCGACGTAGGAGGCGAGGCGATCGCTCACCGTCTGGCCGCCGGGCGAGACGTGGCTGAAGAAGGACTGCCGCACCATCGCCTGCGAGTAGCTCGTGGCGGCGGCCTCGAGCGTCGGCTGGCTGGACAGCGGCACGAGCCCGCGGGCGCCGCGCTCGGCGTTGAGCAGGCACAGCGTGGCCGACTTCGCGGTGGCAACCGACGCGACGGCGGGCAGGAGGCTGGCGCCGGTGCAGTCGGCGGCGTGCGCGCTGGAGGCCGAAACGGTGAGCGACGCGGCGATCGCGGTGGCGAGAAGGGTGAGCCGGGTTCGTCTCATGCCGTCCGCATCGACCCGCCGGGGCGTCCAGGGCAGGACAGACGCCGTCGGTGGACGGCTGTTGGACGCTCCGCGTCCAGCCGGCCTGGACGCCGGCACCGCGCCGGCGCCGGCCGAGGCACGGGCCTCGACTGCGAGAAGCGCTCGCGCGGGTGCGGCGCCGCAGCGGAGGGGGAGGGATTCGAACCCTCGGAGCCGGGGTTACCGACTCAACGGTTTTCGAGACCGCCCGATTCAACCACTCTCGCACCCCTCCGAGTGCAACACGGGCGTCGCGCAGGATAGGAGATCGCGCGCGCTATCTGCGCGAGCCGAAGAAGTCGGTCAGCAACATCGCGCACTCCGCCGCCAGCAGCCCGCCGGCGGCGGCCGGCCGGTGGTTGAGGCGCGGCTGGGCGAGCACGTCGAGCACCGAGCCGGCGGCGCCGGCCTTCGGATCGGTCGTCCCGTAGACGACGCGTGGCACGCGCGCGAGGACGATCGCGCCCGCGCACATCGTGCAGGGCTCGAGCGTCACGTAGAGCACCGCGTCGAGCACGCGCCAGGAGCCGAGCGCGCGGCTGGCCTCGCGCAGGGCGAGCAACTCGGCGTGCGCGGTGGGATCCTGGCGCAGCTCGCGTTCGTTGTGGCCGGCCCCGATGACCTCGCCCTCGTGCACCACGACGGCCCCGATCGGCACGTCGTCGTGGTCCAGCGCGGCCAGCGCCTCGCGGAGCGCCATGCGCATGAAGTACTCGTCGCGAGGAAAGAACGAGGCGGCCATCCGAAAGGGATCATCGCAGCGTCGCTCCGAGCGGCCGTATCGTGTGTTTGCAGGAGCATCGCTCCCTCTCTCGTGATGTCACTCACCGCTTCTCTTCGTACGGGCATCGCCGTGGCCGCCGCCGCCCTGGTGCTCATGCCTGCCACCGCGGCCGCGCAGGAGAACGGGCTGCGGGCGCATGCCGCCTACGTGCCCAACGATTCGGGCGTCGCGGCCGCGGCGGCCGACAGCGGCTGGGCGAACGTGCAGTGGGAGCTCAACGGGCCGTTCGGGATCAACGCCCCGCAGGCCTGGTCGCAGGCGAGCCGACTCGGCGGCAGCGGCGGGCGCGGCGTCACGATCGCGGTCATCGACAGCGGCGTCGCGTACGCCGACCGCGGCCGCTACCGCCGCTCGCCCGATCTCGCGCGCGCGCGCTTCGTCCGCGGCTATGACTTCGTCGACGGCGACCCCTACCCCAACGACGAATACGGCCACGGCACCTTCATCGCGAGCGCGATCGCCGCCACAGCGAACAACGCGTACGGAACCGTCGGCGTCGCCTACCGGTCGCGCATCATGCCGCTGCGCGTGCTCGATGCCGAAGGCCGCGGCTATCCGTCGGCGATCGCGCGGGCGATCCGCCACGCGATCCGGCGCGGCGCCGACGTCATCAACCTCTCGCTCGAGCTCTACGACGGCCCGCTGCTGACCCCCACGCCCCGCAGCGTGACGGGGTCCAAGAGCGTGCGCGCCGCGCTGAGCGAGGCGCGCCGCGCCGGGGTCGTCGTCGTCGCCGCCGCCGGCAACAGCTCCGATCCGAGGGTTCCCGCCAAGCGCCACGACACGCTGGCGATCAACGTCGGCGGCACCACCGAGCGCGGCTGCCTGGGCGACTACTCCAACCATGGCCCGGGCCTGGACGTGGTCGCGCCCGGCGGGGGCGGCGACGCCGAGGTGCCCGACGACGCCAACTGCCAGCCGGTCACTCCACCGGGGCGCGACATCTCGGCCGTCAGCTTCCGCCCGCAATCGCCGTGGCGCTTCGAGATCGTCCCGCGCTTCCGCGGGACGTCGACCGCCGCGCCGCTGGTCGCCGGGGTGGCGGCGCTCGTGCTCGCCTCGAAGGTCCTCGGCGCCAACCCGAGCCCGCGGGAGGTCGAGGCCCACCTCGAGCGCACCGCGCGCGACCTCGGCCGCCCCGGCCACGACCGCTGGTACGCGGCGGGCCTCGTCGACGCGACCGCGGCGACGCAGCCGGTCAGACCGTCCGGATGATGAGCACCGAGCACGGTGCGTGGTGGGAGACCTTGTTGGGCACGGAGCCCAGCAGGAAGCGCTTCGCACCCGTCATGCCCTTGTTGCCGACGACGATGAGGTCGCTGCCGCGCTCCTCGGCGACGTCGAGCAGCGCGTCCGCCGGATCACCCTGAAGGGCGAAGACCTCGACCTCGACGCCGGCCGCCCGGATCTCGTCGGCGGCCGCGTCCAGCGTGGCCTGCACGTCCTCGCGCGGGTTGATCATCCACTGCAGGTCCTCGGGCACGTGCAGGGACTCCTCGCGCAGCCGCGCGTCTGACACCGGCTCGTAGGCGCTGACGAGCTCGATGCGCGCGCCGACCGAGCGCGCGAGCTCGATCGCCTGGCGGACGGCCTGCGTCGCCGTGTCCGAGCCGTCGGTGCCCACGACGATCGATCGAAACACGCAGATCAGCGACTCACGAGGCGAGCTTCACGATCGCGATGATCATCCCGAGGATCACGAAGACGACGATCGCCCCCTGCACCCAGATCCAGAACGGCGACACGGCTCAGGCCGCGGTCATCGCTGCGCCAGCTTGGAGTTGATCGCCGCGATGGCCTGTTCGACGCGCACGTTGACGGTCTGCGTCGCGCTCTGGATCGTCCGCTGCGCCTCGGCGATCTTGCGCGAGTCGGGGTTGCGCAAGACCGCCGTCGCCTTGCGGATCTGCTCGCCGAAGGCGGTCATGGCCTCGACGAGCTGCGCGTGCTCGGACTCCACCGCAGGGGGCACGTCGATCTCGCGCAGGTCCGTGACGACGTCGCCGATCGCCGTCTGAAACTGCTGCAGCGTCTTGCGGTCCTGGCTGGAGGAGCTCTTCTCGGTGATCTGCTCGGAGACCGTCGTCACCGTCTGCGCGAACTCGTTCTGCGCGTTGTTGACCTGGCGCACGTAGTCGTTGCGCGCCTCGCGCTCGTCGCCGCCGCCGCACGCGCCCAGCGCCAGCGCCACGAACGCGAGCAGCGCGAGCGCGCTCATCTTCAGGAGCCCGAACATTCGGCGGCAATCTATCTGGATCGCACGCCGGCCACGCCGCGAGCGGGTCGACGCTCAGCGTGCCGGCTCGGGCGCGGCAGGGGGCACGGCCTCCGGCGGCGCGTGCTGCGTCGTGCGGATCTTGCGCTGCAGGAACGGCAGCTCGATGTAGCGGTACGTCAAGGCGCCGCTGAGGACCGTCAGCGGGAAGCCGATGCCCGCCATGATCGCCAGGCGGGTCTGCAGGCTCTCGCCGCTGCCGAGCAGGTGATCGAGCTCGAGCAGCACCCAGATGTGGACGAGATAGAACGAGTACGAGCGCGCGCCGAGCCACAGCATGCCCTTGTTGGCGAACATGCGCGGGGCGCTGCCCGTCCCGATCTGCAAGACGACGAGGCCGAAGAACAGCAGGCCGGTGCACATCGCCGCGAGCATCGCGCGCACGCCGAGCGCGTGATGGATCGGCGTCTGGCGCGGGTCGTAGTCGCTGGTGGCGTAGACGATCGCGCAGAGCAGCCCGAGCGCGAAGGCGCCCCACGCAAGCTGCTTGGCGAGGCGCGCGCGTCGGCGCAGCGGCGCGGCGATCAGCGGCTCGACGATCCCGAGCGCCACCCCGGGCATGAAGCCGTACATGATCGCCGGCGGCGCCGTCAGCCAGGCGAAGTGGTACTTGTCCACCGCGCGCAGCGCGATGCTCACGACGAAGACCAGGCCGATCGCGGCAAGCGCGAACCCGGCGCGCGCGTACTGCCCGCGCAGCCGCCCGCCGGCGACATATGCGCCGTAGGCGGCCAGCGGGATGACGAAGTAGAAGCCGACCTCCGCGCCGATCGACCACGCCGGCCCGATCGGGATCGACGCGGGGCCGCCGACCTGGCCCTGGATGAACAGGAACTGGCCGATGACCTGCCACCACGTGCTTCGCTCGTCGGGCGCAGCGGCGCCTGTCTGCAGGCTGCCGTCCAGACCGAAGCGCAGCAGCACGAGGATCGTGAAGAAGTAGAAGACCGGCACGACGCGCAGGACGCGGTTGCGCACGTAGGAGCGGATCGCGGGCCGCCGCCCGCCGGTGATGTACGCGCGGGTGAAGGGGCGCGCGATGAGATAGCCCGACAGCACGAAGAACGCCGACAGCGCGAGATCGATGTGACCGAGGATCGGTGCGGCCCAGCCGTAGCTGAGCAGGTTGTTGTCCGGGACGGGGTCGGCGAGCAGGCAGACGTGCGTCGTGAAGACGAACAGCGCGCCGACGCCGCGTACGCCGTCGCCGGCGATCAGCGTCCGGATCCCCAGATCCGTGCTGGGCGCTGCCTCCACGGTCGTGGCCATCGGCGCAGCGTAAAGGGTGATCTGGGCACGAGCGGCGGCCCGCGGTGGCGAGACCGGTACACCGCGGCCGCTACCGTGGAGGCCGGCCCCAGCGACGATTCGAGGACTCCCGATGCTCAATTTCCTCTCCAGGCACAAGACCGAGCTGCCGACCGCCGAGACGGCCCTGCCGGGGCGCGACAAGCCGATGCCGGTCCCTGCGCGCCACTACGTCCTCGACGCGCCGCTGCAGGGCCCGTTCCCGCCCGACACCGAGCAGGCGATCTTCGGCCTGGGCTGCTTCTGGGGCGCCGAGCGCATCTTCTGGCAGACGCCGGGCGTCTACACGACGGCCGTCGGCTACGCCGCGGGAATCACGCCGAACCCGACCTACGATGAGGTCTGCAGCGCGCGGACCGGCCACAACGAGGTCGTGCTCGTCGTCTACCGCCCGGCAGAGGTCTCCTACGAGGACCTGCTCGCGCGGTTCTGGGAGGCGCACGACCCGACGCAGGGCATGCGCCAGGGCAACGACGTCGGCACGCAGTACCGCTCCGGCATCTACACGACGACAGATGAGCAGGCGACTGCCGCGGCCGCTTCGCGCGAGCGCTATCAGGCGGCGTTGACGGCCGCCGGACGCGGCGAGATCTCGACGGAGATCCTGCCGGCGCCCGACTTCTACTACGCCGAGGACTACCACCAGCAGTACCTGGCGAAGAATCCCAACGGCTACTGCGGGCTGGGCGGGACCGGCGTCACGTGCCCCGTCGGCGCCGGCACCTGAGCCGCCGGGTCTAGAGCGCCGGGAGCGCCGGCCGTCCGCTACCGCGTGACGCGCGCGGCGAGCACGATGTGCTTCGTGCCGCGCGATTCGAGGCGCACCGCGTGGGACACGTTGCCCTCGACGGTGTCGAGCATGCCGCCCTTCGGCCGTGACCGGGCCAGCCCGAGGTGCGAGGCCCGCATGCCGTTGCGGAACTTGTAGAAGACGAGGTCGCCGGGACGGATCGCGGAGATGGAGATCTTGCGCAGGTGGCGCCGGCCGTTGACGGCGTCGTAGTAGGAGCGGTGCGGATCGATCAGGCGCCGCGAGAGCCGCACGCCGGCCTGCAGGTAGGCCTGGTGCACGAACGCCCCGCACCAGACGCGACACGGCGGCAGCTTGAGCCCCATCGCGCGCTGCCAGCGGTTGATCGTCGGCGAGCAGTTCGACGTGCCGACCTCGCGCACGCCGACCTGCTTCATCGCCCAGGACAGCGCCTTCTCCCGCTGCGAGCTGCGCGCGTCGGTGGCGCTGCCGGCGCTCGGCAGGATCGCGGCGAGCGCGGTCGCGCAGACGGCGAACGCGGCGATCACGGCGAGGCGGCGGCGCATCGCTTGCATGATGCCCGACGCGGACGGCGGGTGACGCCGGTCCGGCCGTCTTGGCGCGTGGGGCTGCGGGCAACATCCGGCGCTGAAGCGCGCGCACCCGCCGTTTGACCCAGATCGCGCGCGTAGCTCGCGCCCCAGCCGGGCACACGAATCACACACATGTTTGCACCACCAGGCGCGCATGCCGCATCCGGCGCTGAGACGCTCACCTCGCTTGCCGCGGCGATCGACGAGTTTGCGAACGCGCGGTCGGTCGACGACGTCCGGCGGCTCGTGCCCCGTGCCGCGCGGCGCGTCACCGGCGCCGACGGAGCGTCGCTCATCCTGCGCGAAGGCGGCGAGTGCTGCTACGTCGACGAGGACTCGATCGAGCCCCTCTGGAAGGGCAGCCGGCTTCCGATGGAGAACTGCATCTCGGGCTGGGCGATGCTGCACGGCGAGCCCGCCACCGTCGAGGACGTCTTCGACGACCCGCGCATCCCGCAGGACCTCTACCGCCCGACGTTCGTCAAGAGCCTGCTCGTCGTGCCGATCCGCGTCCGCGCGCCGCTCGGCGCGATCGGGATGTACTGGGCACAGC
>DASYVZ010000554.1:0-7117 GCA_035936515.1 Solirubrobacteraceae bacterium
GCCGCGGACCGCGACGAGGTCGAACGCGGTGGCGCCATCGGTCGCGGCGCTGCGCAGCGGCATCCATCCGGCGGCGCGCAGCAGCGTCGTGGCCTGGTCGGGCGGGGCGCCGGCGATCGACGCCGCCGGCCCGGCGACGTCTTGGCAGCTCGCGTTGCTGACGGCGACGATCGTGACATCGCCGACGGCGCCGCACGTGTCGTACTCGCCGAGCTGCGCGGACGCGCTGGCAGCGCTGAGCAGCAGCATCGCGACGGCGCAGAGGACGGTCTTCAGGGCAGCATCCATGCAGCCTTGATGCTGCCAGACGCCCTCCGCGCCGGCGCTGGTAGCAGGCGTCTACGCGCCAGGCGCGGCGGCCAGGCGCTGCACGGTCGACGTCAGCGCCCCGGCGTCGATGCTGCCCTGCAGGCCGATGACGACGAGCTGCGACTGCGGTGGCACCTCGCCCCAGGCCCGATCGGCCTCGATGCTGTAGCGGCGGCCCACGAGCTGCAGGATGTAGCGCCGCTCGGGATCCTCGCGCAGATGCAGCAGTCCCTTCGCGCGGACGATGCCATCGGGCAGCGCCTTGAGAGCGGCCACGAGCCCTGCGCCGCTGAGCGGCGCGTTGCCGCTCCAGCTCCATGTCGCGAAATCTCGATGCTCGGCGTGGTCGTGGCCGGAGTGATCTTGATCGGCGTCGCGGCGGGCCTGCCGCGGCCTGTCGTCCGGCTTGACGGGGGGTCGTGCGCCGAGCGCGACGTCGACCGGAACCGCGCCGAACGACGTCTGCACGATCGCCGTCGACGGCCCCGCGAGCTCGCGCAGCCACGCGTGCACCTGCGCGAGCTGCTCGTCGCTGACGAGGTCGCTCTTGTTGAGCACGATCAGGTCGCCGGCGCGCAGCTGGCGCTTGACCAGCGGCCCCGTCGTCTCGTCGGCGGCCCGCGCACGGACGGTCTCGGCGTCGGCGACGATCACGGCGGCGTCGCGACGGTAGCCGGGCATGTCGCCGAGCCCGACGATCGCGCCCGGATCGGCGACGCCGCTGGCCTCGACCACGACGTGCTCGGGGGGATCGTCGCGGTCGCGCAGCAGCGCGAGCTCTCCGATGAAGTCACCGCTGATGCCACAGCAGATGCAGCCGTTCTTCAGGCTGATCATGTCGCCCTCGCGCGACTGCACGAGACCGGCGTCGATGTTGATCGCCCCGAAGTCGTTGACGAGGACGGCGAGGCGGCGGTCGCCCCCTGCCCGCAGCAGCCCGTTGAGCAGCGTCGTCTTGCCGGCGCCGAGAAAGCCGCCGATGACCGTCAGCGCGATCGGCTCGCGGCCTTGTGTCCGCGTCATGAGATCGAAGCCGGTTCGCTGCCGGCGGGCTTGCGGGCGACGATGCCGGCCACGCCGCGCGGCTTCCCCGCGCGCTGCGCCACTCCCTCGTGGTGGTCGACGACCTCCAGGCGCCCGAACGCGCGGGGCAGCTCGCCGTGCTCGACGAGGTACGCGGGGTTGAAGCTGTGGCCCAGCTCGTCGACATGCGCCCGCGCGAGGGTCTCGAAGACGAGCAGGCCGTCCGGCGCGAGCGCGTCCTGCAGCGGCTCGAACAGGTCGCGCTGCAGGAAGTTCGTCATGACGATCACGTCGTACGGCCCGGGCGGCAGGGGCTCGCGCTCGAGGTCGACAACGCGCGGCGCGATCGCCATCGTCAGGCCGCGCGCCACGGTCGCGGCGCGCAGCGCGTCGATCGCGACGTCGGAGACGTCGATCGCGTCGACCATGTAGCCGAGCTGCGCGAGATACCGCGCGTTGCGCCCGTCGCCGCAGGCGACGTCGAGGGCACGCCCACCGCCGCTCAGCAGGTCGGCGTGCTCGACGAGCCACTCCGCCGGCGTGTCGGGCATCCACTGCCGATCGGCCTGCGCGTAGCGCTCGTTCCAGCGGTCGCGTGCGTGCATCGACGCACCGTAGCCGCTCATGACGCGCGGCCCGCCTGGGTAGGCCCGCCAGCAAGGGAACACGACGACGAGGGAGAGACACATGGCTGAGGCAGATCCCAGGGAGTACCGCGGCGGCGCCCGCGAGCCGCAGCAGGAGGGTCAGGGCGACGAAGGCCTCGTCCCGCGCGAGATGGTCGACGAGCCGACGGCGGACACGTCTGCCGACGACGACCAGCTCGTCGATTCCGTCCAGGGCCAGGTCACCGACAAGGACCCCCACGACAGCGCGATCGACGAGTCGGGCGGCGACGAGGCCGACGCCACGAAGGGACAGACCGGCCGCACGGCCGAGAGCCCCGAGGAGCTCACCGACGAGAACACGAAGTCCAAGTGGGACGTCGCCGACGCGGCGATGGGCGACACCGGCCAGGCTTCCTAGTTCTCAGTTCAGGCGCGCGCGGAGCCCTCGCAGCTCCGCCGCCAGCGCGTCGCGCAGAGTGGGCTCGAGCGAGAGCTCGAGTCGCATCTCGGCCGTGCGGATCGCGCGGCCGAGGTCGTTGCGGCGCGTGTATGAGCCGACGAGGTTGTTGAGCATCCGCAGCGCGGTCTCGTGCGGCGGCCACGGGCGCACCTCCGCGGCGTTCGGCGCGGCGATCGGCCGACCGCCGCCGAACGGGTCCAGCAGCACCGGCGCCGACGCGGCGCGAAACTGACCGACGACGTAATGGCCCGCCAGCCCGACGCCGTCCAGCGCGATCCCGGCGCGATGGGCGGTCGCAACGTAGATGACGGAGAGCGCGATCGGCAGCCCCCGGCGACGCTCGAGGACGAGGTCGAGCATCGAGTGATCGGGGTGGTCGTACTCGTCTGTCGCACCGGCGAAGCCGTAGCGCTCGCCGAGCACGAAGCTGAGGGCCGCGAGCTCGCCGCCGGTGGCGTTCGCGACCTCGCGCACCTCGCCGGCCAGCTCGTCGAGGCGCGCGAGGACGGCCTCAGCGTCGACCGGCCGCAGCTCCGCTGCCAGCGCAAGGGCGAGCGCGTCGAGTTGCGCGGTCGGGTCGGCGGCGAGCGTCGCGAAGGGTGGCACGGCAACCATTCTCCCCCTTGTCATCATGCACTCATGCCAAAGATCAGGATCGACCAGGCCGACAAACTCACCGTTGCCGACGTCACCCACGCGAAGTTCACCGCGCTGCCCTCGACGGCGACGATCGCTGAGGTGCGCGACTGGTTCGCCGCCAGCACGAGCCGCCGCCAGGCGTTCGTCGCCGACGACGGGCGTTACGTGGGCTCGCTGACTCCGGCGGATGTCGGCGGCGACATCGACCCGGCGCGGGCGGCCGTGGAGGTCGCGCAGGACGGGCCGACGGTCTCGCCAGAGGCGCCGGCCAGCGAAGGGCGCGACCTCGCCCTGCAGACCGAGGCGCGCCGCATTCCGGTCGTCGACGGCGACGGGGTCCTGCTCGGGGTCGTCGCCGTCACCGGCGACATGCAGAGCTTCTGCGGGACGAGCTCCGGCGGCGACTGACGCTCGCAGGCGTCCGGTCCGCCTACTGCGGCGGCTCGGCCGGGTTCAGATCTCGCGTCTTGCGCGCCGCGACCGTCGCGGGATGGTCGTGGCCAAGGAGCCGTTCGCTCTCCGCGACGACGACATCCTGCAGCGCCACGCCGTCCTCCATGCGCCCAGCCATCCGGTAGGAGGAGGCCAACGCGGCGCGCGCCTGCAGCGTGTCGAGGTGATCGGCGCCGTGGATGCGCCTGCTCTCGTCGAGGATCCGCTCCTCCGTCTCGATCGCCTCGTCGACGAGATCGGCGTTCCAGCAGGCCGACGCGAGGTTGGTGCGCGCATCGAGCGTGTCGGGATCGTCGGCCTCGAGAACGCGCTCGCGATCGGCGACGACCTGGCGCTGCATGTCAACGGCGTCCGCCTTGCGCCCGGCGGTCGAGTACGAGAAGGCGAGGTTCGCGCGGGCGGTCAGCGTGGCCAGGCTGTCCACGCCGAGGATCCGCTCGGCGTCGGCGAGCACGGCCTCCTCGATCTCGATCGCGTGCTCGGCGCGTCCCGCCGTCCAGTAGGACGAGGCGAGGTTCGCCCGCGCCGTGAGCACCTCGGGATGCTCCGGGCCCAGCACGCGCGTGCTGTCGGCGACAAGCTCCTCCTCGATCTCGATCGCCTCGTCGAGGCGGCCCATCTGCCATAGCGACATCGCGATGTCGGCTCGCGCGCGCAGGGTGCTCGGATCGTCGGGACCGCGCTGCTCGAGGGTCAACTCGAACGTGCGGCGCAGCCGCGCCAGCGCCTCCTCGGCCTCGGCATCCAGCTTCTCTACGACGGCCTTCGCGTCCTGCGGATCGGGCAGCTCGGCATCCTCGCCGCCGAAGATGGTCTGCCTGACGGTACGGTCGGTGCGCTCGGGCCGCTCGGGCGCGGCCTCCGCGACGACGGGGGCGGGCGCCTCCACGGCGGGGGCGGGGACCTCGCGCAGGGCGTCCGGCGCGGCATCGGCGCCCACGGCCTCGCCGCCCTGGCGCGCGATCGTGCGGCTTTTCGTCTTCTTGCCTCGGGCCACGTCTACTCCTCCTCGCGAGCGGAACTCCCGAGGAAATCTAGCGACGGGCGGCGCCGAAGTACGACCCTGGCGCGCGGGCCGTCGGACTCAGACGGACAGCAGCTGCTCGCGCGCCTCGTCCTCGGCGGCGGTGAACTCGCAGCAGAGGTCCATCAGCGGCCCGGCGAGGCCGCGCAGGCGGGCGATGCGGTCGCGCTCCTCGGGAGACTGGTAGCCGGCGCCGTCGCGATCGGTCACATAGGCGCCGGCGATCTGGCACAGCAGCGACGCCTGGTCGCGCTTGAGCATCACGGTCGCGTCGGGCCCGGTATCGCGCGCGGCCGTCAAGAGGTCGTCGAGCGACATGAGCGCACGCAGCTCGATGACGGCGGACGCTTCCTCGAGGCCGTCGCGGCCGATCTGCTCGCGCCGCCACGCGAGGCTCTCGCCCAGCGCGGCGTTGTCCTCGCGGTCCACGACGGCGTCGCAGACGACGCTGCGCTCAGCCGGGGCGATCCGGTAGCTGCGGTCCATGAATGCGCTCATACCCATATCTCCATCATCGGCATTCGAAGCCCATATCGTTATGTACGAGTGGCCGCAATCGTTCGGATGCGTCTGGCCCGCGGGTCCAGGCGCTCATGAGCGCGCCTTCGCCGTGTCGCCGGCGCGTGCGACGTCGGCGGCGAACGCGTCGACGTCGGCGGGCGTCGTGTCCCAGGAGCACATGAGCCGCACCTCGCCGCTGGATTCATCCCACGTGTAGAAGCGCCAGTCGCGCCGTAGCCGCTCGCTGGCGCCCGGCGGCAGGATCGCGAAGACGCCGTTGGCCTGCACGGGCTGGGTCAGCCGCACGCCCGGCACCGAGAGCAGCGCGTCGGCCAGCCGCGCCGCCATCGCGTTGGCGTGCGCCGCGCTGCGGCGCCAGAGATCGCCCTCGAGCAGCGCGATGAACTGGGCGGCGAGGAAGCGTCCCTTGGAGGCCAGCTGCAGGGTCTGCTTGCGCAGGAAGGCGAAGCCCTCCGCGTGCGCGGACTCGCAGAAGACGACGGCCTCCCCCATGAGCAGCCCGTTCTTCGTCCCGCCGAAGGAGACGGCATCGACCCCGACGTCGGTCGTGATCTCCCGCAGCGACACGTCCAGCGCGGCGGCGGCGTTCGCCAGCCGAGCCCCGTCGACGTGCAGCAGCAGGCCGCGCTCGTGCGCGAAGTGCGCGAGGGCGTGCAGCTCGTAGGGGCTGTACCGGGTGCCGAGCTCTGTGCTCTGCGTGACGCTCACGACCCGCGGCTGGACGGCGTGCTGATCGCCGACGCGCCCGAGCTGCCACTCGACGTGCTCGGGCGTGAGCTTGGCGTCGTGGGTCTGGATCGCCTGCAGCTTGACGCCGGCCAGCGACTCGGGTGCGCCGCCCTCGTCGACGTTGACGTGCGCCTGGGCGCTGCAGATGACCGACTGCCACGGGCGACACAGCGCGCGCAGGCACAAGACGTTGGCACCGCTGCCGTTGAAGACGAGGTACGACACGCTCTGCTCGCCGAAGTGCCCGCGAAGGAGCTCCTCGGCGCGTGTGGTCCAGGGGTCGCCGCCGTAGGCCGTCGCGTGCCCGTGGTTCGCCTCGCTCAGCGCGGCGAGGACCTCGGGATGCGCTGCGGCGTTGTTGTCGGACGCAAAGCCCTTCACGTCTTCCAGCCTAGAGCCCGCTGCGGGTGCGATCGTCGTCACAGCGCTCGCGCGAGCGCATACGGTGCGGCACGATGGGCGCTGCGATGACGATCCTCGAACGCCTGCGGGCGCGTCCGGCGGACGTGGCGGAGCGAGCTCCGCCCGCGGGCTGCACCGCCCTCGGACTCACTGAGGGACGCGACGGGCTGCTGCACGTGCCGCTCGCCGGCGTGCGTCGAGCGTCTCCGCTCGTCGTCGTGCTGCACGGCGCCGGCGCATCGGGCTTCGACGCGATGATGCTGCTCCGCGACCTCTGCGAGACGCGCGGCCTCGTGCTGCTCGCACCGGACTCGCGCGGCTCGTCGTGGGACTTTCTGCGCGGCGGCTTCGGCCCCGACGTGGCGTTCATCGACCGCGCGCTCGAGCACGTCTTCGCGCGGTGCTCGATCGATCCGGCGCGCATCGCCCTCGCAGGCTTCTCCGACGGCGCCTCCTACGCGCTGTCGCTCGGCATCGCCAACGGTGACCTGTTCACGCACCTGATCGCCTTCTCCCCCGGGTTCGCCGCGCCAAAGACCCAGGTCGGCCAGCCGCGCGTGTTCGTGACGCACGGCACGGACGACGTCGTCCTGCCGATCGAGCGCTGCAGCCGGCTCCTCGTGCCCAGGCTGCGGGCGGGCGGCCACGACGTCGTCTACGAGGAGTTCGACGGCGGCCACAAGGTGCCGCGCGAGCTGGCGAACCGCGCCATCCAGTGGCTCGTCGCCGATGCGTGACGCGACGGCGTCAGGCGCGGCGAGCGCATCCGTACGCTGTGATCCGCCGCGGGGGCTGGCGCGAAGAACGATCTATGAGAAACACGATTCTCGCCACGGCGCTTGCCGCGGCTGCGCTCGCCGGCTGCGGCGGCGATGACGGCGCCGGCAGCCGCACCGGTGCGGGCGCCGATGCGTCCGCGACAGCCACGGCCGGGGCCGGGGAGCCGAC
>DASYVZ010000555.1:0-3218 GCA_035936515.1 Solirubrobacteraceae bacterium
ACCTCGACCGGCATCGCGCGGTCGACGATCCGCCGGCCGCTGCGCGCGGCGGCGAAGTCGTCGAGCGCGAGGCCCGCCCGACACAGCTCGCGCTCGAGCGTCGCCAAGCGACCGGGCGGCGCCTCTGCGCGGCGCTCCATCGTCGCAAGGCTCAGGCGCACCGCCGTCAGCGGCCCGCGCAGCTCGTGGCATGCGCGGGCGACCATCTCGCGCCGCCGTCGCAGCTCGAGCGCCCCGAGTGCGGCCAGCGCGAAGCCACTCGCCGCAAGCGCCCAGGAGAGGATGGTCGTGTCCATGCGTCTGTACTAGGCGCACGCGCATGAAACTTCGCCCCCCGGAGGCGGAAGACCGTTCCTGCTGCACGTCGCCTGCGCCGCGGATCACCGATGACGAGGCCGCCAAGACGTCGATTTGCCGCCGTCGCGCCGGCGTAGCGGCACGATGCTACGGCCACAGCGGCCCCATCACCTATGCGTCGGGCTTCGGCCGCGACGTGGTGTCAGCGGCGGCGACGGCGGCGGGTGCTGATGCGCTCAGGCGCTGAGCCGTAGCTGCTGTACCGCCGCAGCGCCCGCCAGCGGCGCATCGACGAGCCGGTAGCCGACGCCCCACACGTTGATGACGTAGCGCTCCCCGTGGACGCCGAGCTTGTGACGCAGCCGACAGGCATGCGAATCGAGGGTCCGAGTCGAGCCGATCGAGCGGTAGCCCCAGATCGTGCGCAGCAGCTCCTCCTTCGTGAAGACCCGGCTCGGGTCCGACACGAGGGTGCGCAGAAGAGCGAACTCCTTCTGCGACAGCGCCACGCGGTCGCCGTGCAGGCGCACCTCGCGCGACGGCGGGTCGACCTCGAGCGGCCCGGCGCGCAGCCGACCGCGCGACGGGCGGCGGTCGCAGCGGCGCAGCAGCGCGGCGACGCGTCCACGCAGCTCTGGATACGAGAAGGGCTTGCAGACGTAGTCGTCGGCACCGCGGTCGAAGCCGCGCACGCGGTCGAGCTCGGTTGCGCGGCCGCTGATGACCATCAGCGGCATGTCGGGATCGACGCGACTCGCCACTCCGTCGGCGCTGCGCACGCGGCGCAGCAGGTCGAAGCCGCTGCCGTCGGGCAGCCCGACGTCGACGAGGGCGAGATCGGGGAACTTGCGCTCGAGCAGGCTCAGCCCGATCGAGGCACAGTCGGCGACGAGCAGGTCGTAGCCGTCGGCGGAGAGGTTGTCGGCGAGAAACGTGCGCGTCGCGCCGTCGTCCTCGACGAGCAGGATCGTGGATGCGTCTTCGTCGCTCATGCCTTCTTTACGCCGCAGGGGGCGGAGATTCGCCCCCCATCGAGGGCGTCCTCGCGGTTTCATCCTGCATATCGAGGCAATCGCCAAGCGTCCCGGTGAGGGGCCGCCAGCGTCTGCGCGCCGCAGGAGGTGCAAGTTCGCGTGCACCCGCTCTCGGCGGCAGGAGTCGCGCCTACGATGCCGACGCGTCATGGACGAGACACAGCGACGCGGCAACTATGACTCGGGGGAGGATTTCGTCCTCGAGTATGGGGAGCTGCGCTTCACCTTCAACGAGCGCGACTTCGGCGAGCGTTGCGAGCAGGCCGCTCTCAAGCTCGGCTTCGTCCATGGCCGCCTCGGCGAGAACGAGCTCGACGATCTCGTCAACCTCTCGGTCAACGGCGAGATCCAAGCGCCGGCGTCCGGCCTCGGCGAGCACGTCAACGACTGCTGGCCCGAGCTCTGCGGGCCGGCGGACCGCTCGCTCGTGCACTGGCTGCGGCGGCTCGTGTTTCGCTCCGCGTGGCTCGACCAGCGCGTGAAGGAGGGCGAGCTCGACATCGCCTTCTGCGCCGACACGCACACCTTCGGCTATGTCCAGCCCGACCGCGCCGGCGAGGCGATCGAGCTGTCGGCCGAGCCGTCCTGGGACCGGGTCGCCTACGTGCCGCGCTGACAGCCGTCCGGTGCGTCGGGCAGCATGTCGCGCCCGATGCGCACGCGCTCGATCCAGCCCGGTGACCTCGTACTCGTCAACAAGCGCGGGCGGATCTTCCATGCCACCGTCCGGGGCGTCGGCGTCAACGGCGGCTTCGAGGTCGCTCCGATCGAGCGCGGCATCACGTGGCGCCACGTCAAGCCCGCCGAGATCAACGAGCACTGGGCCCGCACCGGCGTGCGACGCGAAGGGCGCCCGCCTACGGGCCAACTCGGATTCGAGGAGCTCGGCGACTAGTGCGCCGCTCGGCAAGTCCTAGCCGCGCCCACTAGCGTCAGCCCACCAGCGCGGCGGCGCGCGCGTCGGCGATCGCCTCGGCGCCCTTGGCCCCCACGAGCAGCTCGGCGCGCAGCGTTGCGCTCGCCGGCAGGTCGATCGCCGGGATCCGGCCGCTGGCCGCGAGCTTGGCGTCCAGCGCGATGACCGTCGTCTCGCCGCCCAGCGGGGCGGCCGCGGTGGCGACGATCGTCAGCGAGCCGCCGTCGATGATGTTGCGCGCGGCCGCGAGGATGCGGCGCGCGTGCGATGGCGGCACGTGCTCGAGCGTGTCGATGAGGATCACGGCGTGTCCGCCGCGGGCGGCGACACGGCGGCCGGTCTCGACCGCGCGCTCGATCGCCTGGGCCTGGGCGTCGGGCGCGGCGCCGAGGCCCAGCTCGACGATCGGCTGAAGCTCGCCGAGCTTCCAGTCGCCCAGCTCCTCCGGGCGCACGCCGGCGAGCACGACGCTCACCTCGAGGTCCTTCTGCGCGGCCAACGCGGCGGACAGGCGGCGCAGCGCCTCGGTCTTGCCGGCGCGAGCGCCGCCGACGATGGCGACACGCGAGCCGCGGCCAAACGGCGTGAGCCACTCGATCGCCTTCAGGGTCGCATCGGCGTCGTCGAGCGCGATGCGCTCCGTCGCCCAGCCGCACGTGAGGTCGTCGTACTTCGTGCCCTCGGCGACCTCGTCGGCCGCGCGGCCGTTGATCGTGTCGACGCGGATGAGCGACGGGTAGCGCTCCGAGCGGCGCGGCGCGCGCACGGGGCCGAAGACCTCATCGCCGGCGACGAGCTCGCAGCGGCGCACCTGGGCGCCGGAGATGTAGACGTCGTCGTCGGAGGGCTCGGGGGGCGAGACGCGGACGAAGCCCGAGCCGTTGGGCAGCAGCTCGACGGTCCCGGTCACGACGCGGTCCTCCCCGGGGCCGCCGCGGTCGGCGCTGTCGCTGTCGCGGTCGGGGTCACGG
>DASYVZ010000556.1:0-5249 GCA_035936515.1 Solirubrobacteraceae bacterium
TCGTCTACCTGCTGCTCGGCACGCGCGCCCCGCTGCCGGTGATCGTCGGCGCGGGCGCTGCGGCGCGCGCTGCATGATCTCGATCGCGCCGGAATGATCCGGCGCGACGGCGAACGCCTGTACCTCTCCGAGCCCGGTGCCGCTGCCGCCCACGCGGTGCTCGAGCGGCGCGAGCTGTGGGCGGCCTGGCTCGAACACGGCTCGCAGCTCAGCGTGGCGGACGCCCGCGAGCCCGATCCCACCGACCTGCGCGCGAGCCTCGGCGACGAGTACGCTGACAGGCTGCATGCCCTGATGCGGGCGGCGGAGGCCGACCGATGCTGAACGACGACCTCACGATCATCCTCACGGCGGGGCTCGTCGCGACGGCCGCCGGACTGCTCGGACCCTTTCTCGTCCTGCGCCGAGTCGCGCTGATGAGCGATGCGGTCTCGCATGCCGTGCTGCCGGGCATCGTGCTCGTCTACCTGCTGCTCGGCACGCGCGCGCCCCTGCCGGTGATCGCCGGCGCGGCGGTCTTCGCGATCATCTGCGTGCTCGCGATCGAGGCCCTGCGCTCGACGGGCCTGGTCAAGAGCGATGCGGCGATCGCGCTCGTGTTCCCGGCCCTCTTCGCGCTCGGCGTGCTCGGCGTGACGCGCTACGCCAGCGGGGTGCATCTCGATCTGGACTCGACGATCTACGGCGAGATCGCGTTCGCGCCGTTTCAGACGGTGACGATCGGCGGAGTCGACGTCGCGCGCTCGATCGTCTTGCTCGGCACCGTCGCGCTGTGCAACCTCGCGCTCGTCACGCTGCTGTGGAAGGAGTACAAGGCGACGACGTTCGACCCGCTGTTCTCGCGCACGATCGGCATCTCGCCGGCGCTGCTCTCGCGGTTGCTGCTGATCGCGGTGGCGATCACCGCGGTGACCGCGTTCGAGTCCGTGGGAGCGATCCTCGTCGTCACCATGCTCATCGTTCCCGCTGCCGCCGCCTATCTGCTGACCAACCGCCTCTGGGCGATGGTCGTCGTGACGGTCGCGCTGGGCTGGGTGAGCGCGCTCGGCGGTCATACCGCCGCCACGGCGGTGGATGCGTCGATCGCGGGCGCGATGGGTCTCGTCGCGGCGGTCTGCTTCGCGCTCGCGCTCGTCGCGTCGCCGCGCTACGGGCTGCTCGCACGCGCCGTCCAGCGTCGCCGCCGGCGGCGCGATCTGCACGCGGCGCTGGCGGCGGGACGCTGATGCCCATGGAGTCGACAGCGGCCCGCAGCAGTGCGATCGAGGACTACGCGAAGTCGATCTACTCGCTGCAGCAGCGCGCGTCCGGCGGGGCGGTTCCGACGAATGCGCTCGCCGAGCGCTGCGGCGTCACGCCCGCGTCGGCGTCGGCGATGGTCAAGAAGCTGGCCGAGCGCGGGCTGGCGATCCACGAGCCCTACCACGGGGTGCGCCTGACGCCGCCCGGCGAGCGGCTCGCGCTGGAGACGCTGCGCCATCACCGGCTGCTCGAGCTCTACCTCGCCGAGCACCTCGACGTGCCGTGGGACCGCGTCCACGAGGAGGCCGAGGCGCTCGAGCACGTTCTCTCGGAGTTTCTCGAAGCGCGCATCGCGGACAAGCTCGGCCACCCCACCCACGATCCGCACGGGGACCCGATCCCCGACCACGACCTCGTCATCGACGAGGGCCAGACGGAGGCGCTCGACAGCCTGCCGGTCGGCGCCGGCGGGCGCTTCGTGCGGGTGTCGGACTCCGACCCCGAGATGCTGCGCTACCTCGACGAGCGCGGGATCGCGATCGGCGACCGCTGCAAGGTCAGCGCACGGCAGCCGTTCGACGGGCCGCTGACCGTGCGCTTCGGCGACGCCGAGCACGTGCTCGGCGGAACGCTCGCGCGCGCGATGCGCATCGAGCTCGACCGCTAGCGGCCGCGTCCACCGCGCCGCCCCGGCGCGCGAGCGGCGTCAGGCGAGGATCGCGCTGTCGGGCAGGACCGTCTGCTCGGGGACCTCGACGACGCAGGCGTGGCCGCGCGCGGTTCGCGTGCGGCCGAGCGTGAGCAACTCCGTCGCCCTCGGCAGCCGGTACGCATCGGCGGCCGCATAGTCGACGCTGTAGCCGAGGTCCTCGAAGGCGCCGATCGTCACGCGGCTGATCGGGTTCGCGCCGACGTCGAGAAGGCCCGTCATCAGCTCGTTGGCGAACACCTTCTCGCGCCAGTGACCGTCGCGCGTGCCGGGAGCGCCGACGTTCGCCAGCGGGACGCTCCGCGGGGTCGGCCCGGGACCGAGCAGCGCCGCGTACTCGCGCGTCGCATTGTCGCCCGTGAACTGCGGGTCGGCGCCGCCGGTGCCGATCACCAGCCCGAGGCGGCCGAAGATCGTGCCGAAGCCGAGCACGTGGCCCATCTCGTGGACGATGACGCTGACGAGGCTGCCGTCGGCCTGCATCCACGCCAGGTCGGCGCTGTCGAAGGACATGACGCCGGTGGCGGGGATGAAGCTGCCGGGCCGTAAGTCGATCGGCCCCGCTCGGCCGAGGATCATCCCGGGACCGTCGATCCGTGCGGCGCCGGCATCAATGCGCACGTCGTCGATCGTCTCGCCGTCGATGACGACGGACGGGACGTCGGCGCTGAGGATCCGCCCCCAGCGTGCCGCGGCCGTCTCGAACGCGACCTGCTGCACTGCGCTCAGCCCGCCGAGGAAGCGCACGTCGATACGAAAGGCGGGCTCGGGCGGCGCGGTCGCCATCGCCCCAACCTATTCGCCTGCGCCGCGAGCGCGACGTGCGCCGGGCGCCCGAAGGCCGACGCGGTCGGCGGATTGCTCGGTCCGACGGATGCGAGAGGGTCTTGATCGGGGTCGGTCAGGGCGCCGAGCTGCTCGGCTGTCGCACCGCCCCCGGAAGGGCCGCCTGCCTAACCGGCGTGTGTACCGCAGCCGCCGCTGCCGCAGCAGCCCGTGGCGGCCATCGCCGAGCCGACGTCGCGCTGGAAGTGGCGCTGCCCGGAGGCCATGTTCGGGGTGAGGAAGGTCGAGAGGAGACGCCGGGTCTCGTCGGCGCCACAGGTCGGGCACGGCGGTGACGGTGCGTCCGCGCGGCACAGCTCCTCGAAGGTCGCTTCGCAGGAGGTGCAGGAGAAGTCGTAGATCGGCACGCAGCGGATCGTGGCCCCCGGGACACCTTCTGTCAAGCGCCGCCGGCGCGCTCAGGCGGGCGCGTCGTCGGCGGCCTGGTAGGGCCGCGGATCGGAGTCGTCGATCGAGACGATGCAGGAGGGCGGACAGCCGAGCGGCAGCAGCAGCTGCTCGCCGGTCCACCACCAGGCTTCGACCTTGGCGATCATCGCGTCGGGCACGTCGAGCTCGAAGACGACGCAGGCGTCGGCGCCGATCGTGATCGCGCGGTCAAAGGCGTAGTCCTGCGAGAGTGCCTTGTTGGGGGCCACGTAGGTGCCCGGTCGCAGGCCCTCCTCGATGATCCCGGCTCGGCACTCGACGGTCGTTCCGTGGTAGACGATCATGGCTGACTGGATTGTGACGCATCGCCGCCGGGCGGGCGGTTTGGGAACGCTTCGATAGCGTCCGCTCCATGGGCGCCGAACCGAAGCGGATCTCGATCGAGGAGGCCCGGCGGCTCGTGCTCGAGCGCGTCGCCCGTTTGGAGGGCGAGGAGGTTGCGCTCGACGACGCGCTCGGCCGTGTGCTCGCGCAGGACGCCGTTGCGCCGAGCGACCTGCCGCCGTTCGACTCCTCGGGCATGGACGGCTTCGCCGTCGTAGCGAGCGACACCGATGACGCTCCCGTCGCGCTGAGGATGATCGGCGAGGCGCGCGCGGGCGCGCTCGCGCCCGATCGGATCACGCACGGCACGGCGATGCGCGTGTCGACCGGCGCGGTGATGCCCGAGGGCGCCGACGCCGTCGTGCGCCAGGAGCTCACGGAGATCGAGGACGGCGCGGTGATCGTCCACGAGGAGGTCGCCGCCGGCAACGACGTGCGCTACGCCGGCGAGGACATCCCGGCGGGCGAGACGATCCTGCACGCCGGCACGCTGCTCGGCGCCGCGGAGATCGGCGCGCTCGCCGTGGTGAACATCGCGCGGCCCGTCGTCGTGCGTCGGCCGCGGATCGCGCTCGTCTCCACCGGCGACGAGCTCGTCTCGCCCGGCCCCGAACTCGAGCCCGGTCAGATCCGCGACGGCAACGCGCCCGCCCTGACCGCGGCCACGCGCGCGGCGGGAGCCGAGGTCGTGACGAGCGTGCGCGTGGGCGATGACCGTGCGGCGACGATCGCAACGGTCGGGGAGGCTTTGGAGGGCGGCGACATCGTCGTCACCGTCGGCGGCGTCTCCGTCGGACCGCACGATCACGTGCGCCCGGCGCTCGAGGAGCTCGGCGCTGAGGAGGTCTTCTGCCGCGTGAGCCTGAAGCCCGGCGGCCAGGTCTGCTTCTATGTCGCGGCCTCCGGCGCGCTCGCCTTCGCATTGCCCGGCAACCCCGCTTCCGCGCTGACCGCCTTTCGCGTGCTCGTCGTGCCGGCGATCTACGCGATGCTCGGCCGCAGCCTCACGCTGCACACCGCGCGCGGGGTCGCCGAGACCGACCTGATCGGCACGATCGGCCGCACGTCGGTGATCCGCTGCACGGCGAAGATGCACGACGACGGCTGGCACGTGACGCCCAACGGCGACCAGCGCTCGCACATCCTCACGTCGATGCTGGGGGTCCCGGTGCTCGCGCTCGTGCCGGAGGACTGCGAGGTTCTGCCCGCGGGCGAGCCGGTGGACATCGAGTTCGTCGGCTGAGGCCCCACCTCCACCGGGAGGTCAGGGGCCTTTTGCGCTATATCGCGTAGAACGTGCGCCACGTCGTCCCACGCCAGATCGCGATCGCGACCTGCGCCGAGTACGCCGCACTCGACGACGAGGGGCGGATGCTGCTCGACGCCCTACGCGGCCTCGGCGCCGACGCGCAGCCGGCCGTATGGAGCGACGCGCCGCCGGGCGGCTGGGAGCGCTTCGACCTCGTCGTCCTGCGCTCGACGTGGGACTACACGTTCGCGCTGCCGCGCTTCCTGGCGTGGACTCGCGCGGTGGGCGCGCGGCGGCTGCTCAACCCGCCCGACGTCGTCGCCTGGAACGCCGACAAGCGCTACCTCGCCGAGCTCGCCGGCGCCGGCGTCCCGACGATCGCCACCGAGCACCTCCCGCCGGGCGCGGCGTTCGCGCCGCCGCCCGGGCGCTTCGTCGTCAAGCCGGCGG